>CACWRT010000036.1:40291-66667 GCA_902763365.1 uncultured Ruminococcus sp. | reverse complement strand
AGCTTTTTCTTTCTATCAGCAGAAGCAATGCCTGGGCGAATACCTTTTTGGGGCTGGTGCACCGCTTTGTTGCTTGCTGAGTTTCACGGATTCAGGTATAAGTTGATATTAAAACAAGATCAGAGTGCACAATAATTAAGAATTAAGGAACAGGAGGAGATCATGATTAATGAAAATGTTTATTGGATATGGCTTCAATGCTGTATCGGAACTGACAGCAGAAGGCTGAAAACTGCTGCAGAGCTGTTCAGATCTGCTCGTAATATGTATGACGCTACGGAAAGAGAACTAAGACTCTCAGGAATATTCACAGACAGAGAGCTTCAGAAGCTTTTGAAAAAAGATCTCGATTATCCTGAAAAAACATTGGAAAGATGCAAAAAACTGGGCTATGAGATCATACATTTCGGAGATGAAAAATATCCCCGTCGTCTTGCTGAAATATCTTTGCCTCCGGTACTGTTGTATGTCAAGGGAGAACTTCCCGATGATAAACTTGATCATGTGGGTATAGTCGGAACAAGAAATCCTGATGAATCAGGTAAAAAGCTTTCATACAGTTTCGGTTATGATCTGGCGAAAGATAACAAAGTAATAGTAAGCGGAGGAGCTCACGGTATAGACATATATGCACATAAAGGTTCCATTGATTCGGGCGGAAAAACCGTTTCTGTTATCGGATGCGGAATAGATATGTTTGAAAACAGTATTGCTAAATATCTTAAAAGCTCAATCGACGGTCACGGAGCAGTAGTGTCCGAATATCCTCCGGGATATCCGCCAAGAAACTATACCTTCCCTACCCGAAACAGAATAATATCAGGAATGTCAGACTGCTTACTTACTGTACAGGCAGGTCTGGGAAGCGGCGCACTGATCACCGTAAAGTTCGCTCTTGAACAAAACAGAAAGGTTTTTTCAGTCCCCGGTTCTATGGATAATGTGTTTTGCAGCGGAACTAATTATATGCTGAGATGTGGTTTTTCTGCTGCGCTTTGCGCACATGATATCAGTAAATGGCTAAGTACAGATAAAAACAGTTCCCCTTCTTCTCAGAATCCTGTTGTTACTAAAGAACAGCTGATTTACCTTTCTACAAAACACGAAGAAATAAAGAACGAGCAAAGAACAGGCGCAACTATGCCTTCATCAGCCTGTTATGAGATCATTAACAACATGATATCCCTTACAGCTGATGAAAATGACATAAGTGCTGATCAATTGAAAGTCAATGAAATATATTATATCCGTGAAGAAAGCGAAACTGATACTGTTACTGATATAAACAAAGAGGAAGGAATTGAAGAAGAAACACAGGATATCAAAAACGAAGCAATAGTGATTACAGATAACAATAATTTTTATACTCTGAGTCCGGAAACAATGAGCGGTCTATTTACAACTTCGGAAAGTAGGGAGCCGGATCTCAGTAAAACTCAGACATTAAAATACAAATCTCCGCAGACTCAGACAGCAGTTGAACCTGTGAAAAATGAAAGCAAACCCAAATATACCAAAAATGCACCAAATTCCGATGCAAAAATAAGCAAAAATGTAAAAAAAGACGAAAATAAAAAAATATTTAACTCAGAACAGTTGACAGAAGATACTCTTACGGTGTATCATACAATTTCGGATACACCTGTGTTTATAGATACAATAGCAGATTCTACAGGTTTTAACACAAGTGCAATTTTATCATCACTTACAGAACTTGAACTTTACGGTCTTATCCGGGAACTGCCGGGGAAAAGGTATGTAAGAAAATGATCATTCGGAGGAAATATAATGTCAAAACTTGTTATCGTGGAGTCGCCTGCAAAGGCTAAAACGATCAAAAAATATCTCGGTTCGGATTATGAAGTCGTCGCTTCCATGGGACATATCAGAGATCTGAATCCAAAAAGACTCAGCGTGGATATAAAAAAGAAATTTGCGCCGAAATATGATCTGATCAAGGGTAAAGAAAAACTTGCAGATGATCTTGTAAAGCTTGCAGGCAAAAGTGATTATGTATATCTTGCAACTGACCCTGATCGTGAGGGAGAAGCTATTTCATGGCATCTTGCATATCTGTTAGGTCTTGATCTTAACGATACAAACAGGGTTACTTTTAACGAGATCACAAAAACAGGCGTTAAAAACGGTATGAGCGCACCAAGACAGATCGATATCGATCTTGTAAACGCTCAGCAGGCAAGACGTATCCTGGACAGACTGGTAGGCTATAAGCTCAGCCCCTTCCTTTCTCAGAAGATAAGAAAAGGTCTTTCAGCAGGAAGAGTTCAGACTGTTGCAGTTAAAATAATCGTTGACAGAGAAAGAAAAATAAGGGATTTCAAGCCCGAGGAATACTGGACTATTGATGCAAAATTTATCCCCAAGGGCAGCAGAAAAGCTTTCCCTGCCGCTTTCTACGGAACCAGGGAAGAAAAACTGAAGATAGATAATCAGCAGCAGGCTCAGCAGATACTTGACGCTTTGGATGGACAGACTCCTGTTGTCGAAAAGGTCAAACACGGTACAAGAAGAAAGAAACCTGCTCCCCCATTTATAACATCTACTCTTCAGCAGGAAGCTTCAAGAAAACTGGGTTTTCAGTCAAAACGTACCATGAAGGTCGCTCAGGAACTTTATGAAGGAGTGGAAATAGAAGGACAGGGCAGCGTCGGTCTTATTACCTATATGAGAACTGACTCCCTCAGACTTTCCGAAGACGCTCTTAATGCAGCCGAGACTTTTATACGCAGCAAATGGGGCGACAAATATGTACCTAAGGAACACAGACATTTTAAATCACGTTCCAATGCTCAGGACGGTCATGAAGCTATAAGACCTACAATGATAGATCTTGAGCCGGCAAAGGTCAAAAACAGTCTGACCAATGACCAGTACAAGCTCTATAAGCTTATATGGGAACGTTTTATTGCCTGCCAGATGGCTGAATGTATACAAAAAACTACTCAGGCTGATATTGCTATGGGAGATTATATTTTTAAAGCATCGGGGTATGTAGTAGACTTTGACGGATACACTATCCTTTACGTTGAAAGCAAGGACGTATCAGACGAGGACAAGGAAAGCGAACTTCCTCCTCTTGAAAAGGATATGCCGCTTAAAGTCAAGGAGATCAAACCTAATCAGCATTTCACTCAGCCTCCCCCGAGATACACCGAAGCAAGTCTGATAAAAGCTCTTGAAGAATACGGCATCGGACGTCCTTCAACTTATGCTGCAACTATAAGTACTATCACATCAAGGGGTTATGTAAAGCGTGAAGCAAAAACTCTTTTCCCGACAGAGCTGGGCGAAGTCACAACAAAACTAATGGAAGAACGCTTCCCGAAGATAGTTAATGTGAAGTTTACAGCTCAGATGGAGCAAAATCTTGATACCGTAGAAGAAGGTCAGTACGAGTGGGTTCAGCTGCTGACAGATTTTTACGGAGACTTTGATAAGACTCTTAAAAAAGCAAAAGAAGATATGAAGGATGTCAAGATACAGCTTGAAGAAGATAAAACCGATCTGATATGTGACAAATGCGGCAAGCCTATGGTAGTAAAACACGGCAGGTTCGGCAAATTTATCGCTTGTTCGGGCTATCCTGACTGTAAAAATATCATAAAGATAGTCAATAAGATAGGTGTTCCCTGCCCTAAATGCGGCGGCGATCTTATCGTCAGAAAAACAAAACGCGGCAGAGAATTTTATGGATGTTCAAACTATCCCGATTGTAATTTTGCATCCTGGAGTGAACCTGTAAACGAAAAGTGCCCTAACTGCGGTTCAATGCTGTTCAAGAAGAAAGGCAAAAAACCACAGCTTTTCTGCAACAGTGACGGCTGTGGTTTTACAAAAGAGATCAATGAGGATGAATGATCCTCTGAAAGAATTCAAAAGGCCTGTTTCGGTCATAACGAGACAGGTCTTTCATATTATTACTTCATGAAGACTGAGGAGAAAATTATGAAATATCAATTTACAAAAATGCACGGTGCAGGAAACGATTATGTTTACATCAACTGTTTTGAATATACTGTTGATGACCCCGAAAAACTTAGTATCCTGCTCGCTGACAGACATAAGGGCATCGGCGGAGACGGTCTTGTGCTTATTTGTCCTTCCGAAACAGCAGACGCTAAAATGAGAATGTTCAATCTCGATGGCTCTGAGGGCAATATGTGCGGAAATGCTATAAGATGCGTTGCAAGATACATTTATGATAACAACATCGCTCACAAGGATGTACTTACCATTGAAACCAAAAGCGGTATTAAAACAATAACACTAAAAACCGAAAATGACAGATTTATCAGTGCTTCTGTAGACATGGGCAAAGCTATACTCAAACCGGAATTAATACCTATGAAGGCTGAAAGCGAAAGCTTTATTTCACAGCCGCTTAATGTGGGAGGTACAGAATATATTGCCACTGCTGTATCCATGGGCAATCCTCACTGTGTAGTTTTTGTTGATGACGTTGACAGTATCGAGATAGATAAGATCGGACCGCTTTTTGAAAACCATCCCATCTTCCCCGACCGTGTTAATACCGAATTTATCAGAGTTATTGACAAGGAAAATATCCAGATGAGAGTGTGGGAACGTGGTTCTGGTGAGACTCTTGCCTGCGGTACAGGATCATGCGCTGCCGCTGCTGCCTGTGTTCTTAACGGCTATGCTGAGTATGACACACCTATAAACGTCCATCTCAGGGGCGGTATGCTTAAAGATACCTACAAAAAAGACGGAACTGTTATAATGGAAGGCCCTGCATCAAATGTATTTACAGGGATAATAGACACAGACGATCTGATATAAAAAAATGACCGGGAGCTGCATAAAACAGCCCTCGGTCTGATTTTTTGTATCAACCCTTGACAGCACCTGCTGCAACACCCTTGATAATGTACTTCTGACATATAAGATAGAAGATAATAACAGGGATAATACTGAGAAGGATCAGCGCCATTGTAGCGCCAAGGTCTACTGTACCGTAGCTGCCCTTCAGATACTGGATATGGATCGGGATCGTACGATATTCGTTGATATCAAGTACAAGATACGGAAGGAGATAGTCATTCCATATCCACATGATCTCAAGAATACCTACAGATATCATTGTGGGACGAAGCATCGGAAATACTATAGTAAAATATGTTCTGAGAGGACCGCAGCCATCTATTGCAGCTGCCTCCTCTATCTCTATCGGTATCGACTTTACAAATCCGACAAACATAAATATAGCAAGTCCGGCACCAAAACCAAGATAAACTATCGGAATAGTCCATGGTGTGTTAAGATGCAATGTATCAGCTGTTTTGGAAAGCGTATACATAACCATCTGGAAAGGAACAACCATGGAGAATACGCAAAGATAATAGATAACTTTGCATAAGAAGGAATCAACTCTTGCAATATACCATGCAGCCATTGATGTGCAGAGTATAATAAGAAATGTTGAAACAAGTGTAATGATAAAGCTATTGATAACACTGTTGACAAACGGATAGTTACCTATAGTCATACCGTTTACAAAGTTTGAAAAACCTGCCCAGATATCAGGATGTTCAGCATCGTTGATCGGAAGCATGAACGTATCTGTTTTTACATAGGTATTTGATTTAAATGAATTTACGAGAACTGCCAATACGGGAAATACATAAACCAAACTAATGATAGAAAAAACTATCGTCAAGGATATGCCGCTTTTCTTACGGGAAACCTTTTTAGCATCTTTAAGAAGCTGAGGCTCTATGGCAGCTGTTGCATTTTTATTGTCTTTCACTACTGCTGCACCTCTTTCTTACGGGTATATGCAAGCTGTACAAGTCCTATTACCGCTACAAGGATAAAGAACAGAACAGCTTTTGCTTGTGCTGTACCACGGGAATTTGTATTTGCGCCATAGAATGTATTGTAGATATTCAGCGCAAGCATTTCTGTCTGACCAATAGAAACAGCCTTGCCTGCTTCTATTGTTGTTTCGTAAGGCTGACCGCCTGTCAATGCCAGGTTCTGATCGAAAAGCTTGAAACCGTTTGTCAGAGAAAGGAACATACAGATGGTTATTGAAGGCATTACGTTAGGAATAGTTACGTTCCACAGTATCTGCCATGAATTTGCACCGTCAATTCTTGCCGCTTCAAAAAGATCGTCAGGTATAGCGTTAAGACCTGCTATATAAATGATCATCATATAACCTATCTGCTGCCAGCATATAAGAATGATAAGACCCCAGAAACCCCATGTACTGTTTGTCATGATAGAGGTTTCAAAAGCAGACAATACACCGTCAAATATCATTGACCATAAATAACCGAGTACGATACCGCCGATAAGGTTAGGCATAAAGAACACGGTTCTGAACAGGTTGCTGCCCTTTATTCCTTTTGTAAGTGCAATCGCAACAGCAAAGGCTATTATATTTATAAAGAACAGACTCACTAACGCAAACCCTGCCGTATAGATAAAGGAACGCATGAACGGCTTATCAGAAAAAGCTTTTACATAGTTGTCAACTCCGATAAATTCAGCATCGGAAACCAGCTTGAATTTACAGAATGACAGATATATACCTTGTATGAAAGGCCACACAAATCCTATAATGAAAGCTGCCGTTACAGGTCCCATGAAGAGAAACCACCACTTTTTGAGAGGTTTTCTCAATGTGTAGCTTGTTTTATGTCCGAAAAAAATCTCTTTAAGAGTTTTTTTGCGGGGAGCAGCTGCGGCAGAATGTGCTTTTGAAGCAGATACACTCTCTGAGTACATGAGTTTACTTGAAGCACCTTTCCCTTTTTCAGGCTCAACAGCTTCGGTCGCTGCGGCTTCGATCTTCTTGCCAGCTGCATTTGTTTCATCAGGTTTATTATTCAAAATATCATCCCCTTGGATATGGATTAAAAATCAGGGGCAGGCGATCCGCCCGCCCCCTCATTAGGCAAAATCAAATATTAGAATTTGAAACATCATCAGCCTGCATTAGCAGCAGCATACTGAGCAGCCCAACCGTCTACGAAAGCAGCCTTAACCTGTTCCCAGTTCTTATCTGACTGATCAGAGTTATAAGTATTAAGAGCAGAAACAAGAGCCTTACGATATTCGTCAACGTTCGGCTGGAAGTTAGTAGCCCAATCCATTACGTAGTTGCCTGCTGCAGAATAGTCATTAGCGTTCTTGAGAAAAGCATTTGTTGACTCAGCAGCATTCTTATAAGGCATTACACCAAAGGTATCAACCAGCATTCTGGAAGCCTTCTGATCTGTTACACACCAGTACATGAAGTCCATTGTAGCAGCCTGATCGTCAGCAGAAGCCTTTGAGTTTATAGCCCAACAGTTTTCTGTACCGCAGTTGAGACCTGCTTTCTCTTCGCCTTCAACACCGCAGTAATAGGGGATCATCTTAGCGTTCGGAACTGTATCCTTCATACCTTCATATTCCCATGAACCCTGAACCGTGAATGCAGCTTTGCCTGTCTTGAACTGTTCGGAAGCATCATGTCCGCCTGTTGCAAGCTCTGTGGGCTTGGAGATACTGTTGTTTATGCACAGATCATAGAGATTCTTGAAGTTCGGCAGATATTCACCTGTGATAGATGCAGGACACTCTGTCCATGTTTTGCCTGCCTTCTTTTCTTCGTAGAAGTATTCAAGGTTAGCCATATGTCCTGTGAATCTCCAAGATGATGAATCATCCATATCACATGATGTGAATGCGTCAAATTTAAGTTCGCCTGCACGCTTATGGATATCTTCAACAACTGTCTTGAGTGAAGCAAAGTCTTTGATATCATCAACCTTATGACCTGCCTTCTCTACGAGATCAGGATTTACTATAATACCATATGCCTCATAGCAGTAACCGATAGATACCAGCTTGCCGTCAGCATCATATACATTGTAAGCATCTGTATTGAGTTCTTTAGCTATCTTAGAGTCCTTGAGGTCAACAGCGTAATCGCTCCACTGCTTAGCCTTTTCGGATGTACCTATAACATAAAGTGTAGGTTTCTCGCTCTTATCCATTTCGGATGAAAGTGTCTGCTCGTATGTACCTGAAGCAGCAGTAACTACCTTAACATCAATACCCTTTTCTTCTTTGTACATCTTAGCTACTTCCTGAAGTACCTCGTCTGATTCGGGCTTGAAGTTCAGCCAGTAAACCTTACCCTTGGAAGCATCTCCGCCTTCGCCTGCGGGTGCTGCACTGTCAGCGGTGCTTCCTGTGGAGTCTCCGCTGCCGCTGTTGTTGTTACATCCTGCGAGCAGACCTACAGTCATACATCCTGCCATTGACAGGGCAAGAACTCTCTTTAAATTTTTCATGGTTTTCGCCATCTCCTTAAATAAAAATAATTATGAATAGTCTCCGCAGAAATTATGTATAAATTTGCCGTCCTCTGCGGATAGATTCTATGTAAATCATACCATTTATTTTATATTTTATCAAGTACTTTTTGACATTTTTTTTAAAATTTTTTTTATTCTTTTATTTAATTTTGCTACAAATATATAAAAACACTGACCCCGCATTTCCGAAGGGTCAGTGTAATATTATTAGATAACAGTTACATGATATTTTCTGAACCAATAATCAAGCTGTATGATATATGCAAGTATCTGGGGCGCACGCATCAGCTGACCGTACCACGGTGAGGATATTTTTTCGGGTGACTCTATAATTGCCGTAACACCCTCGCTGTCAATAAGATCACGAAGCGGAGAAGAGGAGTCGGAGAGTATCTCCCTTACTTTATTTGCGCACAGTTCAAAATAGAGCGGATTATGGGTTTTGGGATAGGGACTTTTCTTCCTGTCTATAATACTGTCAGGCAAAAGCCCCCTGAATGCTGCACGTAATATGCCTTTTTCTCTTCCGCCGAGAGATTTGATCTTCCAGGGCATATTATATGCATAATCTACTATGCGATAGTCACAAAACGGCACTCTGACTTCAAGTCCGCTATACATGGACATACGATCTTTTCTGTCAAGCAGGCACTGCATAAACCAGTAGAAATTCAGCGAGAACATTTCTCTCATTCTTGAGTCAAGTCTTGAATCGGTCCTTAGCTTTTCCGTATGGCGGCAGGTATCAAGGTATCTCTGACGTACATATTCTTCTCCCTTAGGCAGAAGCCCGTCTTTGAGTACCGATCTTCTTATATCAAGGGATCTCGACCAGGGAAATGTATCTTCAAAAAGTATCTCTGCATTATGATACCAGGGATATCCGCCGAAAAGCTCATCGGCACATTCACCCGAAAGACCGACTGTAAAGTCCTCTTTTATCTTCCTGCAAAATAAGAGCAAGGAAGAATCAACATCCACCATTCCCGGAAGATCTCTTGCATCCACTGCGTCTGTCAGGGCTGTATAAAGATCATAATTATCTATGGTGACACTGTGATGAACAGAACCCACAGCCTCCTGCATAATACCTATAAATTCACTGTCCGGTGTGGGCTGAAACAGACTTTTCTCAAAATATCTGTTGTTATCCCTGTAATCTACAGAATAGGTGTCAACAGGCGGAAGCCCTTTTCTTTTATTGTGTTCGCATGCAACATAAGATATTATGCTCGAATCAAGCCCGCCTGACAGGAATGTAAACAGAGGCACATCTGATACAAGCTGACTCTCTATTGAATCTCTCAGAAGCTCACGGACATGGATTACACTTTCTTTGGCGTCATCTTCAAACTCATGGGCATGAAGTTCAAAATATCTTTTACGCACAATTTTTCTGCCGTTATATATAGCATACTCTCCCGGAAGCAATTCCTCTATCCCTTCAAAAACAGCCTGTCCCTGCGTTCGTCCGGGACCTATAAGAAACAGCTCCATCAGACCTCTCTCTCCTACTCTCGCTTTAACAAGCGGGTTTTTAAGGATAGCTTTTAGCTCCGAACCGAATATCATTCCGCTGTCGTATCTGTAAAAGAAAAACGGCTTGACTCCTATCCTGTCCCTCGCCATAAACAATTCTTTTTCATTATGATCCCAGACTGCAAACGCAAATATACCGTTCAGCCTTGAAATAAAATATTCTCCCCAGTACAAATAAGCCCCCAGCACTACTTCCGTATCACTTTTTGTGGTGAACTCCATTCCTCTTTCTTCGAGCTCCTTCCGGAGCTGTGCGGTATTATATAATTCGCCGTTATATACTATCGTACATTTTTTTCTTCCAAAGCTTTTTGTCATAGGCTGCTGACCCTTCTCCACATCTATTACTGCAAGTCTTCTGTGCAGCAGGGCTACAGACGCTTCCACATATTCTCCCGAACTGTCAGGTCCTCTTCTTTCAAGTGTTTTCGACATCTCATCGAGTATGTTTCCTGCATCTCTGAGATCAAGCTCCCTGTCATACCAACCTGCTATACCACACATAGAACTCCTCCTTGAACGGTCAACTAATGATTATTATATGTGAAAATTTATTTTTCATTTATACCGGCTTCTGACTTTTGAGGGTACGGGACATCGTTTTGCACTATGAGCCGAAAGAACAAATATAACGGACATTATCAGAAGTGCAATACTGCCTGTTATATTATTTGTCGAAAGACAGGCTGTATCCTCACCTATTCTGAGCACGGTATAAACCGAAGGTTCATAAAATTGACATATTAGCCATGTAACAGCAAAGGATAAAAAAGCATTCAGACATCTGAATAACAGATAATCTGCTCTTCGGACAGGTATATCAGAAAGAATACCGAAAATCTGAAAATGTACACAAATCCCGCCGAATCCTACACAAGCGGAAAAATACCACAAAGGCAGACCTGCATTTTTTACAGCCTGACAGCCTCCGGTGACCTCAGCAAAAGAAGATACTACAGCAGAAACAATATCAGGATCAATATTAGTCTTTGCCGTAAAATATAGTATCATACGGGAAACGACCCCCAGCACCATTGTGAAAAACAATATAAGCGCTGTCATTATGATTATCGAGTCTGCGCCGTCCCTTGCCGATTCTATTAAACATGATATGACAGAATATTGTCTGTTGTTACTGTATCTTACTGTATTATTGAAAGCGTTCCTGTTTTTAAACCGTGAAAAGCATCCGAGTATTATTCCTATGATCAGAGAAGAAATTATCTGTGATATATATACGATAAAGCCTGATTCAATGCTGCCGAGCATGATATATCCGAGCGCTGTTATCAGAAATGCGGGTCCGGGACATACACAAAAAAGCATCATCCTTCCTGCTTCTTCATCGGACAGTCTTTTGTCATTATACAGAACAGATACACATTTTGCTCCGACAGGAAAACCGCCGGTCATACTCAGGATAACTGCTGATCCGGCACATTCCGGCAGATACAAAAGCTTAGTTAAAGGTCTTGCAATAATTCCGACAATATTATCTGCACCCGAACGAAGAATGAATGATGATAACACCATGTACGGAAACAATGATGGAATTATTATCTCAGCTGCATAGGTCATTCCTTGTTTTATGCCTTCTGCACATTTATCGGGGCAAATAAGCATCATTGTCAGGATCGTTAATGATACTATAAACGAAAATACCTTTTGCTTAGTATTCATTCTTCCCTTCTCCTCCCGAATCGTGTCGTTTCCCTCTGATGAATAGTATATACTTTTATTCTTTGTATAATTCCGGAATTTTTTAATTGATCTTGAAATCGGACTTTCGCCTGTCATATCTCCGTACTTTTTGTCATAAATATACACGGGGTGATAGAATGAAAACAGATAAAGATAAAGAAAAAAACAGCGACAGACTGCCTTTTGGTGAAGTGTTCAGCGGACTGAGAATGACCGTCCACAGCAACAGAGAGATTGATCTTGAAGGCTGCAAAGGTATACTTGAATACTGCAGCGATTCAATAAAAGTAAATGCCGGAAAATTTATTATTGCTTTTAGGGGACGAGGTATGCAGATAAAGTGTATGAGTGAATCAGAACTTATCATAGAAGGGTATATCCTCGGAATAGAATATATTAACTAATTCTTCTGGATGTGATATTGTAATGATAGCGGTTCTTTTTCTGAGATGGATCTACGGATTCTTTGATTTTACAGTAACGGGGAAGTTTCCCGAACGTTTTCTTAACCTTGCTGCCAAAAAAGGCATTAGACTATGGAACACGGCCGGTTCAAAAAATTCGGTTACGGCAAGCGCCAATATTTCAGATACAGATATGATTCAGCGCTTAGCCAAAAAATCAGGATGTACTGTTGCTATATCAAAACACCACGGTCTGCCGTATTTTTGCAGAAAATATAAAAGCCGCTCGGGCCTGTTGGCGGGAGCGGTGATCGGTTCTGTATTCTGTGTTTATATGTCGGGTTTTATCTGGAACGTTACTGTCAATGTTCCTGACGATCTGAATGAGTACGAAATACGCAGAGAACTTGCCGAAACAGGGCTTTACGAGGGCGTTCCATATAAATACGACGATATAAGTATGACGGAAAGGCAGATTAAGATACTTGACCAGCGTATAAGCTGGATCAGCATAAATGTTGCAGGAACTAATGCCGTTGTGGAGATCAGCAGTAAAAAAGATAACTCTCAGCGCACTGCGCCTGATGTTCAGAAACCCGAAAGCCTTGTCAATATGATATCAACATCTGATGCTACTGTCACAAAGGTCGAACCTATGGGCGGTAAGCCTCTTGTAAAAGTAGGCGATGGTGTTCACAAGGGTCAGCTTCTTATCAGCGGAGTAATTCCCTATACAGACGGAAGCAGTGCTATATCCGACAGCGAAGGAAAGGTATTTGCAAAAACATATAAAAAAGTCTGCTTTTCTGTTCCTAAAAAGAAAAATACCGTAATCGCAGATACTGACCATACCTGCTATAAAACAGCCGTCAGCTTTTTTGGCATACGAATACCGTTCAGTCTGAGCGGCGAACCGCTCTCATCATCCTATAAGGTTTTAAAAGAAAACAAGCTTACCCTGCTACAAAATGATATACCCATATATGTGACCAATGAAACCATTGTTCCATACACTGTCTGCCCCGAAACTGTTTCGGAAAGCAAGGCAAAAGATGAGCTTAAAAAAAAATATGAGCTTTACAGAATGTTCCTTCTGTCAAAACAGGATGTTTCCGTTCTGGATGAAAAAATCAGCTTTATTGATAGCAACGATAAATATACGCTTACAGCAATCATAACAACCGAAGAAAATATCTGTGAAAAGAGAACTGTAGAAGTACGCAGAGAATAAACACAGTAAATTCTCTACAAACCCTCAAGAGAAAAATCGGGTATGTACTTACTCATTGCCGAGTCCAGCTCCTGAGCAAATCCGTCAAGTGACGTCTGCCCCAGAACATCAAGAACTTTCTCGTATTCTCTTGCGGTTATGGTTCTGTTTATCTCTGGAAATTCCTTTGCCCGCCCTTCGGGAACATACTGCCCCATAAGACTTACAAGTATCTTATCACCAAATGTTCTGTCAAGATATCGTATAACTTCTATGGAGTTTTTAGTATTTGAGGGCAGTATCAGATGCCGGACTATCGTTCCTTTCTTCATCATGCCGTCCTCAAAAAATTCGGGACTGCCTGTCTGTCTGACCATTTCCTTTATAGCCTCACAGGCATATTCAGAATAGTTTTCTGCCAAGGAATATTTCCGGGATTTTTCGGGTGATATATATTTCAAATCGGGAAGGTAAATATCAACTATACCCTCAAGAAGTCTGAGAGTTTCCGCTTTTTCATAACCTCCTGTATTATAGACTACAGGTACTGACGGGCGGTATTTTGTAAAAGCTTCGATTATTGATTCTATATACGGAGTGGGACTTACAAGATTAATGTTATGTACTCCCATATCTTCAAGCCGTTTTATATGACCGATAAGTTCATCAACCGTAATTACCTTCCCTTTATTCTCTGAACTGATACTATAGTTCTGACAGAATACGCAGGACAGTACACAGCCTGTAAAAAAAATAGTTCCCGATCCGTTTTTACCGCTGATACAGGGTTCTTCCCACATATGCGGCGCAGCTCTGCTTATCTTCGGAAGCGCACCCATTTTACAGTAACCTTTACCATATTCACCAAATCTCTCTGCTCCGCAGTTACGCGGGCATGATGTACATTTTCCTATGTACTCCGGCATAACACATTTCTCCTCAGAAAAAAACGCTGCACAAATGTACAGCGTCTTCTATTAATTATCAGGCAAGCTCTGTAAGTTCTCTTACCTTCTCAGCCAGTTTTGAAACTGTGTCCTTATCGTCACTGCCGAAAATTCCGGCGGCATTCGCAAGTTCACGGTATCTTGTCAATTCATATTCATTGTCAGCAGACTTGTCTATCCTGTCAGCAATATCAGAAACAGATGCAGCATCTGCAACAGAAAAAACCGTATTTGCGTAGGCTATTCCTGACATAGCTGATGCCTGAGCAAGTTTTTCACAGCCTTCAGGATCATTCTGACCGCAATTTATATAATCAGGAAGATAAACTGCTATATTTTCAAACGCCTTCAGAACAAATCCGTCTGTATATTCTGTTGCATTTTCATTGCAGTATGCGCTGAAAAGATGTACAAGGGCAGTTTTTGCGGACTCTGCAATTTCTTCCCTTGTCTGAGCTATCATAAAGTCGGAATCAATTACTACAAATTCCGGCATAACCTCGTAATCTGCCACAACAAAAGTTTTGTCCCCGTATGACGCAGATGCATAGGGAGTCACTTCCTCTCCCATGCCTGATGCCGTAGGAACAGTAACAAGAGACGCTTTTACATTTGTTCTCGGGAAAAGCTCCCCACGCTTACGGATATCTCCGAAACGTACCGACAAATCTGCAATATCCTCATCCGGAGCTTCGTATAATACACGGATAAGCTTAGCGGCATTCATTACATTGCCTCTGCCGACTGCTATTATAACATCGGGTTCGAAAAGCCGCGCAGCTTTTGCACCCGAGGCTGCATCAAGGACAGAAACATCTTCATTGACTGCAAAAAAGGCAGTATGCTGAATATTCATTTCATCAAGAAGCTTTTCTACAGGCGCAATTCTGCCGCTGTGATAACTCTGAGTATCTGTTACAATAAAAGCTTTCTTTTTCCCCATAACATCTTTAAGCTCTCTTAGAGCAACAGGCATACAGCCTTTTTTGAAATATACCTTTTCAGGCACTCTTAACCAAAGCATTTTCTTCATCCTTCCTGAAATTACACCTATATACGGCGGGCAGGGGAATCACTCCCCCCTGCCCGCTGTGTCACTGAGACGAGTATTATAATTCAAAACAACGGATTCCGTAAATTATTTACCATAATATGCCTTGAGATACATAGCCTTGATCTCAGAGAAGAGGGGATATCTCGGGTTAGCACCTGTGCACTGATCGTCAAATGCGTTCTCTACCATTTCATCAAGAGTAGCAAGGAAGTCCTCTTCCTTTACGCCGTAATCTGCGATAGTCTTCTTGACACCGCAAACTTCCTTGAGTTCTTCGATCTTTGCAATGAACATTTCAAGTGTTTCGTTATCATCCTTGCCGCAGATACCAAGGAAGTGTGCACACTCGCAGTATCTTTCAAGGGTATGCGGATACTTATACTGTGAGAATGTACCCATCTTAGGCGGTACGGGCTCAGCGTTGAAACGCATAACATCCGTGATAAGCAGAGCATTTGCAATACCGTGAGGAATGTGATGATATGCGCCCAGCTTATGCGCCATAGAGTGGCAAACACCGAGGAAAGCATTGGCAAATGCCATACCTGCCATTGTAGAAGCTGTCGCCATCTTCTCACGCGCAACAGGATCCTTCGCACCGTTTTCATATGCTGACGGGAGATACTCGAAGATACTCTTCATTGCCTGAAGTGCAAGACCGTCTGTATATTCTGTTGCCATTATTGAAGCATATGCTTCAAGTGCATGAGTAAGTGCGTCAATACCTGATGCGCTTGTAAGACCCTTAGGCTGATTCATCATATTATCTGCATCAATGATAGCCATATTCGGAAGAAGCTCATAGTCAGCAAGCGGGTATTTGATATTTGTCTTTTCATCTGTGATAACTGCAAAAGGAGTTACCTCAGAACCTGTACCGGAAGAAGTCGGGATAGCTACGAAATAAGCCTTCTCGCCCATTGTGGGGAATGTATAGATCCTCTTTCTGATATCCATGAAGCGCATTGCCATATCCATGAAGTCAGCTTCGGGATGCTCATAAAGTACCCACATGATCTTGCCTGCATCCATAGCTGAACCGCCGCCCAGCGCGATTATAACATCAGGCTCGAAAAGTCTCATAGCGTCTGCGCCCTCAAGAGCAGATGCAAGAGTCGGATCAGGCTGAACATTATAGAAACAAGTATGCTGAATACCCATGGAATCAAGCTTATCTTCTATAGGCTTTACATAGCCGTTCTTGTAAAGGAAGGAGTCTGTTACGATAAATGCCTTCTTCTTGTTCATAACTGTTCCCAGTTCGTCAAGCGCAACAGGCATACAGCCCTTCTTGAAGTAAACCTTTTCGGGTGTACGGAACCAGAGCATATTTTCTCTGCGTTCTGCTACTTGCTTTATATTAAGAAGGTGTTTTACACCAACGTTTTCAGATACAGAGTTGCCGCCCCATGAGCCACAGCCCAGTGTAAGTGACGGATTGAGAGCAAAGTTATAAAGATCACCGATACCGCCGTGTGATGAAGGAGTATTGATAAGTATACGGCAGGTCTTCATTGCCTCATAATGCTTCTGGATCTTCTCTGTCTGAGCAGGATGAATATACAGTGAAGATGTATGACCGTAACCACCGTCTGCAACAAGCTGTGCTGCCTTTGCAAGAGCCTCGTCAAAGGTTTCAGCCTTATACATAGCAAGTACGGGTGAAAGCTTCTCGTGTGCAAATTCCTCGCTGATATCTACAGACTCTACCTCACCGATAAGAACCTTTGTGTTTTCCGGAACTTCCACACCTGCAAGCGCAGCAATTGTATGAGCCTTCTGACCAACAATCTTTGCGTTAAGCGCACCATTGATGATGATGGTCTTTCTCACCTTATCAAGCTCTTCGCCCTGAAGGAAATAACAACCTCTGTATGCAAATTCCTTCTTGACTTCGTCATATATATCTGACATAACAGTTACACTCTGCTCGGAAGCACAGATCATACCGTTATCAAATGTTTTGGAGTGGATTATGGAGTTTACAGCTACCTTTATATCGGCTGTACTGTCGATTATAACAGGTGTATTACCTGCACCAACGCCGAGAGCGGGCTTGCCTGACGAATAAGCAGCCTTTACCATTCCGGGACCGCCTGTTGCAAGTATAGTATCGGAATTTCTCATAAGCTCGTTTGTAAGCTCAAGTGAGGGTACGTCTATCCAGCCGATAATTCCCTCGGGTGCGCCTGCTTTTACAGCCGCGTCAAGCACTACCTTTGCAGCTGCGATAGTTGACTTCTTTGCACGGGGATGGGGACTGATGATTATACCGTTTCTTGTTTTAAGACAGATCAGAGTCTTGAATATAGCAGTTGAAGTCGGGTTTGTTGTAGGAATAACTGCACCGATAACACCGATAGGCTCTGCTACCTTTCTCAAACCGAATGCACTGTCATATTCTATTGTGCCGCAGGTCTTTGTATCCTTATACTTATTATATATATACTCTGCTGCATAGTGGTTCTTTATAACCTTATCCTCTGCAACACCCATGCCTGTCTCTTCTACAGCCATTTTTGCCAGCGGTATACGTGCCTGGTTTGCAGCAATAGATGCTGCCTTGAAGATCTTATCTACCTGCTCCTGTGTATAGGTAGCAAATACCTTCTGTGCCTCTTTTACACGAGCCAGCATTGCGTTGAAACTGCCAAGATCCTGTACAAGCTCTTCATTTGTCTGAACTTCGACTTCTTTTACTGTATTAGCCATAGTCCTCGTCCTCCGTTTTCTGAAATTTCTGGAATAATAATTTTCATTTTATCATCAAATCGTCCTGTCACTGACACGACATACGATTCAATCAACGATTACAGATGATCATATTCCTGATACGGAATATGATTTCATTTCAGCGCTTATTACACGTGAAAACCTGTTTAACATAGTATTCCCTATGCTTACATTATAAATGATTGTTAAAAAGTTGTCAATGATTTTTTACTATTCCAAATCCGTCACAGATATCAAAATAATGTAAAATGAGAAAAATTTTAACAATCAATAAAGTTTAGTTCGTCATATATAACTCACATGAAGATTGATTCCATTTATTTTTTGTGCATGATAACAGATGAAATCTGAAACAATGATACATTTAACCATAAACAATAAAATTTGGGGGATTTTATCATTTAAACGCTACAATTTTTTTTACTTATGATACTCGGCTGATCAACTATCAGTTATTACGCATAATAAACAGATCAGCGTCCGTTTTCTTCGAGCATGGAAACAATGTTTTTTCTTTTCAGCATTCTTCCTCCCACAAAGACGTATTCTTCGGGATCGCCTTTTCTGTACTGTTCAAGCTCAGACAAATCAAGCTGTTCATCAGTCTCGGAAGAATTATCTGAATTTGATTTAGCGCTATTTTCAGACGTATATGGGATAACGATTATTTTTTCTATCGTCTGAAATAAATTATACACTATAATATACGCACATGTCAAAGGTATTATCAAAATAAACGGAATAAGAATTGCAAGTGTAGCAACAAATACATCGCCGATAAGAGTATAAACCGAAAAAACAAGAAAAACTACCAGAACCAGGGATAAAATAACCTTAAGATGATAGAAAAAACCGCCTATGAACATAAGAACCGCATTTTTCACCGCCTGAGTCGGTTTTATATCAACAGTTACCAGCATAGTCAGAAATGCGTTTTCAAAGCATACGAAAAACAGCACAAAGACCAGACTCATAATGAATGACGCGAGCAGCACTGGATGAGAAAGCCCTCCTCTGTATATCTGCATTGTGATATAAATACCGCAGCAGATAACATAAGCTGCCAATGAGTTTATCACAAAAGGCTTCCATTCATCTTTCATACCCTTTTTAAAATCTTTCCATGCGCTGATCTTTTCTTTAAGCGTAAGCTTTCTTGCTATATAGAGCAGCCCGGCCGTAAACGGTGACATCAGCGGTATAAACAAAAAAACAACAAAAATATTCATCGGCACAATAAAACTCAGTCCTGCAACAGCGCCTGAAAATATCAAAGCAGGTACGCTGAATATCAGATTAGCAAGGATGAACTGACCGATCTGATCCATCATTCCGTTAAAATAATCAGCAAGGCTGTATATTCTTTTCTTTCTTGTATCAACTCTCATTAATTTTCACACTTTCCTTTGTCGGAACAGGACCGACAAGATCATTATAAACTATATAACTTTCCTCAGAAATCAAACAGCCACGAAAACATAAGCGAACACAGCATATCAACTGCCGAGCTTACGGCAGACAAAAAAAGCAGCCATATCATTGAAAGCATATAACGTCTGATACTTACTATGGGATCTCCGCTGACAGCACTTTTTCTGAACATACTCAGCAGACCCATACTGTGAGTAAAAGACTCCCTCACAGCTGCCGAAATCACGAATGCAAAAACAAACGCTCCCGGCAGAACCATAAGCAGATTGTATAGTATTCCCGACAGTCCGAATGCACTGTAGGCATATCCCATAGTCAGACCGTATCCGTAGCCTTTGATAAAGGGAACAAACACAACAGGGATCTCACCCCAAAGGGATAGACCGGATAAAAATACAGTCAGCAAAAATATAAAGTTTGCCGCAAAGGATGCGGAAAAAACAGACAAAGCACCGTTATCCGCTCTCATACGGAAATTAGTCAGAAAAACTATATCCAACTGTTTCATGAGAGAAGCATCGGCATACCGACCGCTCAGTGCGCCGATAACTGCCCCCAGAATCACTGTTCCGATAAGTATCAGCCAGCCTGTTTTTCGTTTCCAGCTGCCTTTTTGCGGGATCTTTTCAGGAATATCATGCTCTGTCCTGTTTTTCAGGATCATCTTATTTATCATAAACAACCCCCTCTTTTAAAAATTCAGGTCGTTAATGATTATGCAGTTTGTCCCCACTTATATAACCGTTTATCCGCTCAAACTTTATCATTTAGCAGTTTCCGTGATATATATAAAACTATGATCTGTAAACTAACAGTTATAAAACTCCTGAGCATAACGAACGCTGTCCATTGCATCCTTACCGTAATGATCTGCACCTATCATATCGGCATATTCCTGATTAAGTACTGCGCCGCCTACCACAGTTTTTATATCCGGGTCTGTTTCGTTAAGAAGCTTTATCGTTTCTGCCATTGCGGGAACAGTCGTTGTCATGAGCGCACTCAGTCCCACAAGCTTACAGTTATGTTCAAGTGCACAGTCCCTGATCCTCTCCGGAGGAACATCACGTCCCAGATCGTATACGGTAAATCCGTAGCTTTCCATAAGTACCTTAACTATGTTCTTTCCTATATCATGGATATCTCCCTGTACCGTTGCTAAAACTATAGCGCGGCTGCTGTCGCTTTGCGAAGCAGGAAGAGAACGCTTTACTACCTCAAAAGCAGCAGACGCTGCGTCCGCGCTCATAAGCAGCTGGGGCAGATATGCCTTTTTCTGCTCAAAGGCAAGACCTATCTCATTCAGCGCAGGTATTATCTGCCCGTCAATTATCTCAAGGGGCTGTGTATTGCCGATAAGTTTTTCGGTAAGCAGCGCTGCGCTGTCCTTCAGTCCTTTTACTATTGCAGTATGCAGTGTTTCTTCTTTTGTATCCTGTGTTTTGACAGTCGTCTTTTCCCCCGTAGAGGACGCATATGTGATATAATCTGTACAGCCGGTATCGAGCCTGTTCAATGCTCTGAAAGCAAAATAAACATTCATCATTGCCTCAGAAAAGGGATTCATTATTGCGCAATTCAGTCCTGTCTGCAATGCATTGGCATAGAATGTTGATGTGATAAGATCTCTTTGCGGAAGTCCGAATGAAATATTCGATATACCAAGACTTGTTTTGACTCCCAGTTTTCTGATAAGCCTTATTGACTCAAGTGTTACGACTGCACTTTCGGGATTTGAAGAAACTGTAAGCGCAAGGGGATCGACCACTATTTCTTTTTTATCAATACCATACTCGGATGCACGGCTGATTATTTTTTCGGCAACTTTTGCCCTGCCCTCGGCTGTTTCTGGGATACCACCTTCGTCTATGGTAAGTGCAATAAGCCCTCCGCCGTATTTCTGAACAAGGGGCAGAACATTTTTCATGCTTTCTTCCGTACCGTTCACAGAATTGACAAGAGGTTTGCCGTTATACATTCTCATTGCGCCCTCAAGTGTTTCTGTTTTGGTAGAATCTATCTGCAATGGAAGATCTGTCACAGCCTGCAAAGCAGAAATGCATCGTTTCATCATTTCGGTTTCATCTATTTCAGGCAGTCCCACATTGACATCAAGTATATGACATCCTGCATCTGTCTGTCTTATTCCTTCGTTCAGTATATAGTTCATATCTCCGCTGCGCAAAGCTTCTTTTAATTTTGGCTTGCCTGTAGGATTTATCCTTTCGCCTATCAGTATCGGGTCTTCATCTATAAAAACGGCATGGGTATAGGATGACACTACAGTTTCATTTTTGAAGGATGGAACAGAATATGGCAAAGTATTTGTTTTATTAACTGTAGCAGCTATGAATTCCGGTGTTGTTCCGCAGCATCCTCCGAGTATAGTTGCACCGCCCTGTGCAAGCTTAACCATATAATCGGAAAATTCATCTGCCCCTACCGTATACACCGTCTGACCGTCACGAACCACAGGCAGACCTGCATTCGGATTTACTATAACAGGAAGAGATGAATGGTTCCTGAACTCTCCTATTATTTTCAGCATCATGTCAGGACCGAGAGAACAGTTCATGCCGAGCGCATCGACCCGCAGTCCTTCAAGCATTGCTATCATGGCGGCAGGGTCTGCACCTGTCATAAGCTTTCCGCTTTCATCATATACATTGGTAACGAATACAGGAAGATCGCTGTTTTCTTTCGCGGCAATAACGGCTGCTTTTGTTTCATAGCTGTCGTTCATTGTTTCGATAAGAATAAGATCAGCTCCGCAGTCCGCTGCTGCCCTTACATTTTCCGCAAAAAGCTCAACTGCATCTTCAAATTTGAGGGGTCCGAGAGGTTCAAGCAGTTGTCCCGTAGGTCCCATATCATAGGCAACATAGGCGTCTTCCCTGCCCTGTGCCGCAACTTTTGCACAGCGTATTCCTTCACGGATAAGCTCCTTGAAATTTGTAAACTTATCTTTGTTTACGCCGAAAGTGTTTGTTTTGACTATATTTGCACCTGCGTCAAAGTACATATTGTGCAGAGAAATTATTTTTTCAGGATCTGTAAGATTCCACAGTTCCGGCGACTTACCCGCAGCCAATCCCATTGACTGAAGCACAGTTCCTGTACCGCCGTCGAAAAATATTCTTTTTTCTTTTACCAATTCGATTATTTTTTTCATTTCTTTATCCCCATTACAGCTGTTATTGATTTCATCGGAGTCATAAGGTATGCACTGTCAAGATTAATTCCCAGCAGCCCGTGCGCATTAAGCCGCTCCAGCAGCGGAACCTGAAAACTTAGAGAAAAATCCCCGTATCCGGGACTGAACCGTGGTGGGGTTTTCAGTTCTCCTCTCATTTTCTTTACGGCATAATCCGCAAAAGAGTCTATAGCGGCAGAGGCAATTCCGTCTGTGACAAAATATTCAGCCAGTGAAGTAATTTTTAATTTTGCCAGTTCTCTGTCGACTGCTATCCCACAGGTCATAGCCATTACAAAAGCTTCGCTGCATCCTGATAAATTGCGGTAAAGATTTCTGCTTTCCACACGCATGAACCTGAAGTCGCATATATTCTCCTCAGACATATCCACATTGCATCTTATGTACGCACATTTGTACTGTATTATTTTTTCAAGCCTTTTCATACAGCTTTCTATCAGATCATCACTGTAGTTTCTCACTACTCCAAGCCTTGCAGCAAGTTCTCTTCTGTTTACTTCGATATCTGCTCCCGAAGCTGTTATCATCATTATATCATTACTTTTCAAATTATCAACCTTTTCCTTCTGTTAACATCATCATTCCTGAATACCGGACTTTTTCCGGACTCTCAACTTTACTATCCTATTATAACACACCCACATCCACTTTTCAACCGGCGAACCCGGCGAGCCACGTCAATCTAATTCGTCAATCTAATTCAGACATCAAAATGATACAAAGTTTAATAAGATGTCATTTTGAGCGTTAAGCGAATAATCTTTGAGTGACTTATGCACACTTTACTGTGCCTGTCAGGTTTAATTAATTAGAAAAAACGCACTTTAAGCCCCTTCGGCAAGCTCAAGAAAGGCGGAGCGACCCCCGCGTTACGCGTCACCACGGAAATCAATTTTCAAAGATTATATAAGAAAAAATATGTTTTTTTAGGAAAGGGGTCTGGGGGAGAACCCTTTGTTTTCAAACAAAGGGTTTCCCCCAGGATAGCTGACCCGGCAAAATTGATTTCCGTGCAGCGTCACGCTGGGAGCTTGCTTAAATATGTGGGATATGGTATAATTCAGATCAGGCGGGAATACCGTTATTATATTGATATTAGAATCTTGGAGGTATTTTTGATGGCTTTCGTTAATGTTGATCCCAAAAAACTTGATGTAAACTTTTTCAAAATGATCGATGACCAGTGGATGCTTATTACCGCAGGCGATGAAAACAAATTGAACACAATGACTGCGAGCTGGGGCGGTACAGGTGTACTCTGGCACAAAAATGTGACTTTTGCTTTTATCAGAGAATCACGCTACACACTTGAGTTTCTTGACAGCAATGACTATTACACTCTCTCATTTTTCGGCAACAAAATGATGAAGGAACTCAGCTACTGCGGCAGTCACTCAGGCAGAGATGTGGATAAAGTCAAAGACACAGGGCTTGTACCTGTTTACGGTGACAAAGCGCCATATTTTGAGCAAGCTGAGCTTGTCGTTGTGTGCAGGAAGCTCTATCGTCAGAAAATAGACGAAAACTGTATTCTTGACAAGGATATTATCGGCAAAAGTTATCCTAATGGTGACTGGCACTACACTTTTATCGGTGAAATAGTAAAGGTTCTGAAAAAGGTATGATATGAAAAAGGTTCTTATTACAGGCGCATCAAGAGGTATTGGCGCAAAATGTGCCGAATTATTCGCTCTCAACGGTTACGATGTGTGGATCAATTATCTAAGCTCCGAAAAAGCAGCAGAAGCGCTTTACACTTCTCTCATAGATAAAAACTGTTCCGCTCATGTAATTAAAGCAGATGTTTCCGACTCATATCAGGTTAATAAATTGCTTGAAAAAACGGGCGGAACGGATATTCTTGTGAATAATGCCGGTATTTCTCAAACAAAGCTTTTCACCGATATTTCCGATACGGACTGGGACAAAATGATAAGCACTAATCTCAGCAGCGCATTTTACTGCTGCCGTGCTGCTCTTCCATTTATGATAAGAAATCACTGGGGACGTATTATCAATATCTCTTCCATGTGGGGACAGGTCGGCGGCTCATGCGAGGTGCATTATTCTGCCGCAAAGGCCGGTCTTATCGGTCTGACCAAAGCTTTGGCTATGGAAGAAGGTCTCAGCGGCATTACAGTAAACTGCATAGCCCCGGGGGTGATAATGACCGATATGAATTCTCATCTCTGCGAAAATGATATCAAAGCTTTGAAGGATGATACTCCTACAGGAACTTTAGGAACTCCCGAGGATATAGCGAGAGCAGCTCTTTTTCTCGCAGATGAAAAATCATCCTTCATCACCGGTCAGGTTCTGGGGGTAAACGGCGGATTTGTAGTATAAAATAACAGACGGTTTCCGGATAAACTCTGAAACCGTCTGTATTTTTATAGTTTCTTGATCATAAGACAGCGTATGGAATTCAGAACCGCAAGCACCATTACGCCTACATCTGCAAAAATTGCCATCCACATATTAGCTATCCCTATTGCCCCCAGAAGCAGGCACACAAGCTTTACTCCTATTGAAAACCATATGTTCTCATTTACAATACGCAGGCATTTTACAGATATCTTTATTGCCTTCGATATCTTCATGGGATCGTCATCCATAAGAACTATATCAGCCGCTTCTATAGCTGCATCCGATCCCATGGCGCCCATTGCTATGCCTATATCCGCCCTTGAAAGAACAGGGGCATCATTTATGCCGTCACCTACAAAGGCAAGCACTCCGTCGTTTTCGTTCTGCACCATCAATTCTTCTGTTTTTGCCACCTTATCGGCAGGAAGAAGCTCACTGTAAACTTCGTCTATCCCAATGTCCCGGGCTGCTTTTTCAGCCGCAGAACTGTGATCTCCCGTTAGCATTACAATACTTCTTACGCCGCTTTTTTTCAGCTTATCTATCGCCGCGGCTGAGGTGGGTTTTACAACGTCCGATATTATTATCCTGCCAAGATAACGGCTGCCGTCGGATATATAAACAACCGTTCCTTCTCCGTCATATTCTACAACAGATGTCCCCACCGCTCTCATCAGCTTCGAATTGCCCACATATATCTCTCTGTCACCGATCTTTGCTTTTACACCGTGACCGGCTGTTTCTTCTGTGTTTTCAGCTTTACAGAACGCAGCATCTTTCGCCGCTTTTTTTATTGATACCGCTATCGGATGGGAAGAATACTGTTCGGCTGCAGCTGCAAGAGACAAAAGTTCTTCTTTTGAAATTCCTTCGGGCTCAACGGAAGTTACTTCAAAAACTCCTTTTGTAAGAGTGCCTGTCTTATCAAACACTACAGTTTTTGTTTTTGAAAGCATTTCAAGATAATTCGATCCCTTTATAAGAATACCTTCATGGCTTGCTCCGCCAATACCCGCAAAAAAGCTCAGCGGTATACTTATCACCAGTGCACAGGGACAGCTTATTACAAGAAATGTCAATGCCCTGTATATCCACGAAAACCATGCAGCATCAGCAGACAGAACTATCATATTGATAAGCGGAGGAATTATGGCAAGCGCCAGCGCACTGAAAACTACGGCAGGTGTATATATCCGTGCAAATTTTGTTATAAAATCTTCCGAACGTGATTTTCTCGAGCTTGCATTCTCTACAAGGTCAAGTATCTTGGATACAGTGGACTCTTCAAACTCTTTTGTAGTGCGTATTCTCAGCAGTCCGCTCTGATTTATACATCCGCTTATGACTTCATCACCTTTACCGACTTCTCTCGGCAGACTCTCTCCTGTCAGCGCTGATGTATCAAGTGTGGAATGTCCTTCT
>CACWRT010000036.1:35262-40282 GCA_902763365.1 uncultured Ruminococcus sp. | reverse complement strand
GTAATTATTCCGTCTATCGGTATTTTTTCACCCGCTTTTACAATTATTATTGTGCCTGTTTCAACCTCATCGGGGTCAACCTGTTCTATCTCTCCGTCTGTTTCGATATTTGCATAATCAGGCCGGATATCCATAAGAGCAGTTATGTTTTTTCTGCTTTTTCCCACAGCATAGCTCTGAAACCACTCACCGATCTGATAAAACAGCATTACTGCAATGGCTTCGATATAATCGCCGTCAGTCGTTACCGCAATTATCATCGCTCCGATTGTTGCAAGCACCATAAGAAAACATTCATCAAAGGGCTGCAGATTTATTATTCCCTTGCCTGCTTTGATGAGTATATCATATCCTATTACAAGATACGGTATCAGAAATAGTCCGAATCTCAGTATTCCCTCTACCGGCAATAACAGGAAAACTATCATCAATGCCGATGAAACTATTATTCTTATCAGATTCTTCTTTTGTTTTTTTGTCATACGGATCACCTCTATTCGATTAAACAATCGTTTAATCGTTTTCTTGAAATGTAAGCACCCTTTACGAGTGCTTACGAAAACTGATCAATAATCAATTTCACAATCGGGTTCTATCTTCCGGCAAGCCTTGAACACACGATCCATTACTTCCTTGGTATCTGCCCCCTCTTCAAACTCCACTTTCATTTTAAGCGTCATGAAATTAACTGTTGCATCCTTTACGCCTTCTGTTTTCTTAGCTGCCTCTTCCATCTTTGCAGCACAATTAGCACAGTCTACTTCTATTTTATATGTCTTTTTCATATGTTAACACCTCTTGAATTATTTCGATTAAATAAACGCTTAATCGTTAAATATACTATACCACTTCTTTTCTCGTATGTCAATACTTTCTTAATGTGAAATTTAAACACCCTGTCATCCTGAGCGTAAGCAAAGGATCTTTTTCACAAAAACAGCAGATCAGAAAGATTCTTCGTCTCTCTGCTAATCAAAATGACATACTTCATTAAAGATTTGAACGAGGCAAGATACACGGAAATCATTTTTCAAAGATTATATAAGATAAAGTTCGTTTTGTTAGGAAAACAGTCTGGGGCGCAGAGCCCGCGCTCCCTTAATAAAGCAATACTGTCAATTTAAGAATAATTACAATTGACAAAGTTTCGCTCAAGCCTTTTCAAAGGCTTGCAGGGTCCGGGGGCAGCGCCCTTGGTCGCTGCGTTAGCAGCGAAACAAATCTCCGGTTCTTTCGTCAATGTCTTAGGCTGACAGCATTGCGCGTATAGGGTAGTGTATCATCCCGGCGAAACTTTTACAGTTATATTATTGATTTTTTTGTTATTTTCTATTAGAATATAATTGTAGATTTTGTTTGCATGGGAGGAATTGCATTGGAAATAAAAAAAATACAGCTGCCTCACGATCATAATCAGCGGGATAATCGTATCGTAGAAGAAATGCCTTCCCTAGAAACCATAACCGCTGTAGCAGATGCTATGAATCAGCTGGGCAATCCCAGCAGACTTCGTATATTCTGGCTATTATGCCACTGCGAAGAGTGTGTGATAAATATTGCTGCCGCTACAGATATGTCCAGCCCTGCTGTTTCCCATCATCTCAAACTACTTAAAGACGCCGGTCTTATAGTTGCTTCCAGAAACGGAAAGGAAATGTATTACCGTGCGGCTGATACTGATATGGTGCTCAAGCTTCATCATACCATTGAAGAAATAGCAAGAATATCATGCCCCGACTGAGCGGAGGGCGAAGCTCCGGCAAACGTGAAAAGAGGTGAGTTTTGTGAAATTTGAAAAGGTATTCCCTGTTGTACTTGATATTATTGCAATATCCCTTAGCTTTGTGGTATTGTTCCTTGATGTCAAAAAAATGCTTGACAGCAAAGATTAAAAATTCAGGCTGCCGTATCCTATGTTGATCCGGCAGCCCTTTTTTTATTCGCTTTCTTTTTGGGTTTGTCTGTCTGATATGCTTTCCTCTATGGCGGCTCTTATCTCGTCTACCCCTTGGCCGTTTTGTGATGAACACGGGAAAAGACGTACCCCCTCAAAGGCTGAAAGCTCCTTCGTAAGTGCGTCTATCCTGGCCTGCTGCTGGGATTTTTTTAGTTTGTCAAGCTTTGTCAGCGCTATGATAAAGTTGTATCCCGTAGAATACAGAAACTCTATCATTGCCATATCATCTTTTGTGGGGCTGTGGCGGATATCGCATATCTGTATAATAAGCGCAATATCCCTATTCTGAGCAAAATACCCTTCCACAAGCTCCGCCCAGCGGTCTTTTTCACTTTTTGATACTTTTGCATATCCGTATCCCGGAAGATCTGCAAAACGAACATCCTTCAGCTTAAAAAAGTTTATTGTAGTCGTTTTACCCGGTGTTGCACTGACTCTTGCAATGGATTTTCTGTAAAGTATCTTATTGATAAGAGATGATTTGCCTACATTAGACTTGCCCGAAAAAACTATCTCGGGCATATCTGAATGTGGTATCTGCTTTGATTTTCCATAGGAAGCTTCGAAGTCTACAATGTGAAAATTCATTAATTTTCTCCTTCCGTTCACTGATGATCGGTCAGCGCCGTATCAAGTACGGTATTTATATTATCCGCAAGGACAAATTCTATTGCTTCCTTCACCGTCGGATCAACATCATCAAGATCAGAACGGTTATCCTTTGGAATAATTACTGTTTTTATACCCAGTCGGTAGGCTGCCATTGTTTTCTCTTTAAGACCGCCTATCGGAAGAACAGAACCCCTTATAGTTATCTCACCTGTCATTGCCAGATCACGTCTTACAGGTCTTCCGGTAAGTGCAGAAGTTATCGCAGTCGCCATTGTAATACCTGCTGACGGTCCGTCCTTCGGAACAGCACCTTCCGGAACATGAATATGGATATCCTTTGTCTTATAGAAATCGGGGTCGATGCTCAGCTGTTCTGACATTGATCTGACACAGGTATATGCAGCATGAGCGCTCTCTTTCATTACATCTCCGAGAGAGCCCGTAAGTTCTATTTTTCCGCTGCCGTTGAGTACCGCAACTTCAACAGGAAGAGTTTCTCCGCCTACAGCTGTCCATGCAAGACCTGTTGCCAGTCCGACTTCGTTTTTCCCGCGCATAGTATCGTTTTTATATTTCCGGCTTCCAAGCAGCTTTTCAAGATCGTCTTTGTCTACCTTTATGCTCTTTTTCTCGCCGCTTACTATCATAACGGCTGCTTTGTTCATCAGGCGTGAGATCAGCCGTTCAAGTGTACGGACTCCCGATTCTCTTGTATAGCTGTCTATAAGGTCATATATTGCTTCATCGCTTATTTTGAATGAACGTGCGCTCAGACCGTGAAGTTTCAACTGCTTTGAAACGAGATGACGTTTTGCTATCTGGAACTTTTCCTCTCTCGTATAGCTGTCTATGTGGATTATATCCATTCTGTCAAGCAGCGGCGCAGGAATTGCAGTATAATCATTTGCAGTTGTTATAAACATTACCTTGCTGAGATCAAAGGGCATATCTATATAATGATCAAAAAAGGTCGAGTTCTGCTCGCCGTCAAGTACTTCAAGCAGAGCGGATGTGGGATCGCCGTGATAATCACGTCCCAGCTTATCAAGCTCATCAAGAAGTATAAGGGGATTTGCAGAGCCTGACTGGTTTATAGCATACATTATCCTGCCCATCATTGCGCCAATATATGTGCGTCTGTGACCTCTTATCTCTGCTTCATCATGTATACCGCCCAGCGCTATCCTCTGATAATTTCTGCCGATAGCTTCGGCAACAGAATGGGCAATAGATGTTTTACCTACTCCGGGAGGACCTGCAAGACAGATTATCTGACCATTGACATCAGGATTCAGTTTTCTTACGGCAAGAGCCTCCACAATACTTTCCTTTACCTTTGTAAGTCCGTAATGATTCTTGTCAAGTCTTGCATTTATCCGTTTTATATCTATCTTTTCCTTGGTATATTTTCCCCAGGGCAAGTCCAGGCAGGTATCAAGATATGTTCTTACAACATTTGCTTCTGCGGAACCGGCAACCATCTTTTCAAGCTTTACCGCTTCTTTTCTAAGCTTTTCCTTATTTTCTTCTGTGGTGTCAAGCTCTTCTATGCGGCTTTTATAATCATCTGCTTCTTCCATATTGTCATCGGTATCACCCAATTCATCTCTTATTGCTCTAAGACGTTCTTTGAGATAGTATTCTTTTTGGTTACCTTCGATATTTTCCTTGGTTTTTTCGCTGATATCGTTTTCTATCTCAAGTACGCTGATCTCGTGGATAAGCAGTTCGTATGCCTTGGTCATACGTGATTCTTCATCAAGCAGTTCAAGAAGCTTCTGTTTATCTTTATAATCTCTTATCAGATTATCTCCCACAAAATCTGCAAGTCTGCCCGGATCATCTATATCAGCTGCCCTTAGCGGAATATCCTGAGGCAGTCTGACGTTATTCATGGCATAATCCTGAACACTGTCCTTGACCATATTCTTGAGAGCTTCGATTTTAAGGTAATTATCAGAAGGTATATCGGAAAGCTCCTCTACGTCTGCTTTCAAATAATCCGAGCCTTCGGAATAACCTATTGCCTTTGCACGGGATACACCTCTTATAACGACTCTCAGATACGCTTCCGTAAGTCTTGCTACCTGCATTACCTGTGAATATACGCCTACTTCAAAAAGATCATCCGGTTCGGGATCATTTTTAGTAGGGTCTTTTTGTGATGTTATAAATATATGCTGTCCGTTGCGCATGGAATCATTGAGCGCAAGAACCGAATTATCCCTTGCCACATCAAAGTGCAGTATCGAACCGGGATATATTACCAGTCCTCTCAGAGGCAGTACAGGTATATTGTAGTATATATTGTTTTCATTTTCCATTTTTCTTCCTCCTTCTCCGCCGGCGAGTCGCCGGTCCCATAACGCGGGTATCGCCCGGCGAGCCGCCGGTCCCGTAACGCGGGTATCGCCCGGCGAGCCGCCGGTCCCGTAACGCGGGTATCGCCCG
>CACWRT010000036.1:19294-35235 GCA_902763365.1 uncultured Ruminococcus sp. | reverse complement strand
GCCCGGCGAGCCGCCGGTCCCGTAACGCGGGTATCGCCCGGCGAGCCGCCGGTTCCGTAACGCGGGTATCGCTCCGCTGCGCATCCGCTCTGAACTCGTCGTTCATACTTTAATGCCCGCGTATCAGGCTTTTTTGAACGGCTCAAATCTGTTTTATATTGCGTCATTGATATTTTTTGCCAACTATAATTTTATACTATACCCTTTTACATAAACAATGTAAGCTGGCTGCTTTCCGGGAGACTTTTGAAGGTCCCCATGTCACGCAAAAGATCAATTATGGAATTGGAAACCTTTGCTCTGAGCTGGAAATCTTCTATTGAAATAAACTCGCCGTCTTCTCTTGCCTTTGCAAGCGCAACGGCTGCGGATTCACCGACACCCGAAAGTGACGAGAACGGAAGTCTGATGTTATCGCCTTCCACAAGAAACCGTTTTGCATCAGATTTATATATATCTATCGGCAAAACACCGATATTTCTTGCAAGCATTTCGTTTATTATCTGCAAAGTCGCCAGTGTTGATTCATCCTTTGCCGTAGCTTCCTTATTCTGTATTTTTGTTGTGATCTCCAGCATCTTGCTTCTTACTGCATCTCTGCCTCTGCACACCAGCGCACCGTCAAAATCATCACTTCTTACCGTAAAATATGCGGCATAGTATTCCTTTGGCTTGTGAACCTTGTACCAGCCAAGACGAAGAGTTGCTATCATATATGCGGCTGCATGGGCCTTCGGGAACATATATTTTATCTTCATACATGAATCTATATACCAGTCGGGAACATTATGCTCCTTCATAGCTTTTATATGGTCCTCCGTAAGAAGCTTTGTGGCATTACCTTTACGTACGATCTCCATTATCTTGAATGCCATATCGGGCTCAAGTCCTTTGTGCATAAGATATACCATGATATTATCACGTGTACCGATAACCTCAGAGATAGTACATATTTTTTTCTGTATCAGTTCATTTGCATTTCCTATCCATACGTCTGTACCGTGTGAAAGTCCCGAAACCTGAAGCAGATCCGCAAATGTTTTCGGCTGTGTTTCTATAAGCATATTACGAACGAATTTTGTACCGACCTCGGGAAGTGAAAATGTTCCCGTCTGTGAATCAATATCCTCAGGCTCAAGTCCCAGCGCCTTCGGTGATGTAAAAAGCGACATTACATCGGGATCACTCATGGAAACATTCATAACGTCTATGCCCGTGTATTCCTCAAGATAATGGTATATTGTAGGAACATCGTGACCAAGCTCATCAAGCTTACATACCGTATCATGGATGGAATGGAAATCAAAATGAGTAGTTATTATATCTGTTTTCTGATCATTTGCGGGCCGCTGTATGGGACAGAATTCGTATATATCATTCATTCTTGGTACTACTACCATACCTGCGGGATGCTGACCTGTAGTTCTGCGCACGCCTGTACAGCCTGCCGCAAGCCGCTGCATCTCTGCTTTGCTTACAGTTATTCCGGTGACCTCGGAATACTTTCTGACATAGCCTATTGCTGTCTTTTCCGCTACGGTTGCAATAGTTCCGGCCTTGAATACGTTTTCTTTTCCGAAAAGCTCTTCTGTATATCTGTGTGAGCGTGTCTGGAACTCGCCTGCAAAGTTAAGATCGATATCAGGAGTTTTATCGCCCTTGAATCCAAGAAATGTTTCAAACGGTATATCATGACCGTCACGCAGATAGGGCGTTCCGCAGTTGGGACAGTTTTTCTCAGGAAGATCGAAGCCTGATCCCACACTGCCGTCGTCAAAGAACTCACTGTTCTGACATTTAGGGCAGACATAGTGAGGACAAAGGGGATTTACCTCAGATATGCCCGACATGGTTGCAACAAATGACGAGCCTACCGAACCACGGGAACCTACAAGATATTTATGTTCGTTTGAATTTGCAACAAGCTTCTGCGCAGTCATATACAGCACAGAGAAGCCGTTCTTTATTATAGAATTCAGTTCCTTATCAATTCTCGCCTGTACTATTTCGGGCAGGGGATCACCGTACATATTTTTTGCACGTTCAAGGGTTATCCTCGTAAGATCCTCCTCCGCGCCGGGGATAAACGGCGGAAAATTGCCTTTGGGTACAGCCCTGAGTCTTTCCACCATATCGGCAATTTTATTTGTATTTTCAACTACTATCTCATAGGCTTTTTCCTTGCCTAAATATTCAAATTCCCTCAGCATTTCCTCAGTATTGCGGAAATACAGCGGCGCCTGTTCCGACGCATCGGAAAAGCCCTGCGCCGTCATCAGTATCTTTCTGTACTCACTCTGATGTGGATCCATGAAATGTACATCACAGGTCGCAACTACCGGAAGATTCAGTTCTTCTCCCAGCTTAACTACAGTACGGTTAAAATCCCTCAGCTCTTCAACAGAATTTACTGTACCGTTTCTGAGCATATACATATTATTGCCGATAGGCTGTATCTCAAGATAGTCATAGAATGACGCTATCTGTTTAAGCTCCTCCCAGTTTTTTCCGTCTACTATAGCTCTGAAAAGCTCTCCTGCTTCACAAGCGCTTCCTATTATAAGTCCGCTTCTGTGCTTTACAAGCTCCGAACGGGGTATGAGAGGTTTTTTATAAAAGTAATTGATATGAGCTTTTGATATAAGCTTATAAAGATTCTTCATGCCAAGCTGGTTCTTTACAAGTATTATCTGATGGTATGACTTGAAGGATCTGAAATCGGGTTTGGGAATAGTCTGATTTATCTGTGAGATCATTGTCACATTGTATTCCTCAGACAGCTTACCGAGCATATTCAAAAATATCTTTGCCAGCATAAACGCATCATCGTAGGCTCTGTGATGATTGAATTCTCCCAGCTTCAGAAATTTTGCTATACTGTCGAGCTTATGCTTATTCAGCTGTGAATAAATACCTCTTGATATAGCAAGTGTATCTATATGAGTAAGTGTATAATCAAGATGATTCCTTTCCGCTGCAATTTTTATAAATGAAGTATCGAATGAGGCATTATGCGCTACAACGACCGCATTCTCTCCGCAAAACTCAAGAAACTGTCTGACGGCTTCTCCTTCCTTAGGGGCGCCGGCAACCATGCTGTCGTCTATTCCCGTAAGCTCTGTTATCTTTTCGCTTATATGTTTTTCAGGATCAACAAAGGTAGAAAACTTATCTTTTATTTCTCCGTTTACTACTCTGAAAGCTCCTATTTCGGTTATTCTTTCTCTTGCGGCACTGAGTCCTGTTGTTTCTATATCAAATACAATAAATTCTCCGCTCAGGGGCTGATCGGCAGTTCCTGTAACTGCGGCAGAAGCCTGATCGTTGATAAAATAGGCTTCCACACCGTATATTACCTTAAAATCTCCGCCTTTTCTTGCAATTGCGTCACAGGCATTCATTGCATCGGGGTAAGCCTGGGCTACACCGTGGTCTGTTATTGCAATTGCAGGCATACCCCATTCGTATGCGCGATTCACAAGATCGCCCGCGCTTGAAACTGCATCCATAGCAGACATATTTGTATGAAGATGAAGCTCCACCCTTTTCTTTTCGGCTTTATCAACCACCTTAGGTACAGCAACAACACTTATTGCCCTTGTCATGATATTGACGTCCTTATCGAAGCTGTCAAACTGCGCTTCGCCTCTGACAAGTATGGACATTCCCTTTTTAAGATCAAGTATAGGTGAACATTTTTCATTTGTATCAATTATTTTTAAATTAGCGGAACCTCTGAAATCTGTTATGCTGATAGTGATTATTTTTTTCTTGTTATCCTTTGTATCCTTGGAATCTATACCGAATATCTGACCCCATACTATTACCCTGCCCGATTCCTGCGTAAGTCTGTCAAGGGAAAGAACATCACCGTGTATCGGCGCACCGTATATGGGGTTTGCGCTTTCGGGGATATATGTAGGGATAAGATGATCCTTATCTCTGAACGCTATCTCGGACTGAGCAGATGTGACAACAGGTTTTATTGATTTTTTCTCAAATGACGCTTTTCTGTCATTAGCTGTCTGCATCATGCTTTCATATTCCTGCATCTGGGCAATCTGAGCTTCTCTTATAACTTTTTCTTCCGCTATTTTCTGTTTTTCGATATAAGCGTCACTGTCGCTGTCAATATTTGTAATACCAGTAAGTCTGACATTGAATGTAATGCCGAATTCGTTTCTGATTAGCTCGGACAGATTCTTATCAAATTTCTGCTGAATAAGAAAATCCTTTCCCCCGTGCTTTAGATCTATAACAAAATCCTTGTCCCTGATCTGTACCTCAGAATCATTTAGTGTTCCGTTAAGGGAAGCATTTCTTCTTTTCAGTTCCTTTACAAGCTCGGGATAATATGATATATCAAAAAGTCCGCTTTCATAATGGGGCTCATAACGGCATCCGTAAAGCGCTAGAACACTGTTTTTTATCATATCCTCAGCATGAAATATATCATCACGTTTTACAAGCTCTGCGCAATCTGCACTGAGCTGCATTGTTCTGTTTTTTGAATCAATGACTGTTTTAGTGATCATACTCTCATTCACGGATGACGGAAGCTCATTTATATCAAAATAATCACCGAATATTTCTCTAAACTTCTTCAAATTACTTTCCTTTCTATACCCTGATTCTTTTCCTGCATAATAAATCAAGCAAATATGCTGCAAGCAATTGGTATTGTCACGGTATTTTTGCCTTAATCTGTATTTCCAGGTATATTTTAGCTTTATCTTAAAAACGGGCAGAAAGTTGATATACCCCGAAAACCTCGCGGATACATCAACCTCCTTCCGAAACACGCAGTCATCCGATTTAGTTCCCGGACCAACCGGGCAAACTGCCAATAATATCTATTGCTCTGTCACATCTGTTCTATTTCTTTCATAAGCTCTTCCAGCAGTTTATCTTCGGGGACCTTTTTTATTATCTCTCCCTTTTTGAAGATAAGACCGTTACCGACTCCGCCTGCTATGCCGATATCAGCCTCTCTTGCTTCGCCGGGACCGTTTACTATACAGCCCATTATTGCGACTGTGATATTTTTATTGCAGTCCCTGAGCATTTCCTCAGCCTGCTTTGCAAGACCGATCAGGTCTATTCTTGTGCGTCCACAGGTAGGGCATGAAATAAACCTGACGCCGTTTTTATGAAGTCCCAAAGCTTTAAGTATATCCTTCGCGGCATAGACTTCTTTTACGGGGCTGTCTGTAAGAGACACTCTTATGGTATCCCCGATACCCCTTAACAGCAGCGAACCTATACCGATCGAGGATTTTATCAGCCCCATTCTCTCCGTGCCTGCCTCAGTAACCCCCAAATGCAGCGGATAGTCAGTCTGTGAGGATGCAAGCTCATAGGCCTGTACCATAAAATCAACATCCGAGGACTTCATCGAAAGTACTATATTATCAAAATCGAATTTTTCAAGGAGTGAGGCATGATATAATGCACTGTCGCATAATGCCTGAGGAGTAGGTCTTCCGTATTTTGCAAGAATGTGCTTTTCGAGAGAACCGGAATTCACTCCTATACGTATCGGGATATTTCTTCTGCGGCACTCATCGGCTACAAGCTTTACCCTGTCTTCTGAGCCTATATTGCCCGGATTTATCCTTATCTTGTCTATTCCCGCAGCGGCTGACTCCAGCGCAAGACGGTAATCAAAGTGGATATCTGCAACAAGCGGCACGCTTACCTTCTCTTTTATCGCAGGTATCAGCTTTACCGCATCCATATCAGGAACAGCCAGACGTATTATTTCACATCCTGCTTTTTCAAGCTCAACAGACTGTTTTACACTTCCTTCTATATCCGTTGAAGGAACATTAAGCATTGATTGTACGGCAATATCACTTCCGCCGCCTATAGAAATATTTCCTACTGTAACTTTTTTTGTGTTCCTTCTGTCCATTTTTTACCCTCCCTTAGGTATTAACTGAATAACGTCCTTTATCGTAATAACAAGCATGAACACAAGCAGCAGAACCATTCCGCCGGCATGAATCCAGGCTTCCACCTCACGCTTAACAGGTTTTCTGAAAATTGCTTCTATCAGAAGGAATACAAACCTTCCTCCGTCAAGCGCAGGCAGCGGCAGGAGATTAACTATTCCCAGATTAAGCGTTATGATTGCCATTATATTAACTATGGTAAGCACGCTGTCGCCAAAGCTTCTTTCAAGAGCCTGCGATGCAGCCTGTCCCGTTGCGCTTGCCATACCTACAGGTCCCGAAACATCATTAAGTCCGAACTGGCCTGTCAAAAGTCCTCCAAGGCTGTTCCAGACCATTCTAAGCACAGATACTGTCTGTTTTCCTGTCTGAACTATCAGATTGCCTACGTTATTTTCAATAGGTTCAACTTTAAAATCAAGCGCTACCCTCTCATTTCCTTCACTGTCTGTACCGGTAGGGAAAACAACATGATCCAGCACTACTTTTTCGCCTTTTCTGTCAACTTCCATTGTAAAGTCATTTTCTTTCGCTGTTCCAAGCGCAAAGCTCATGTCAAGCCATGTACTTGTCGAGTATCCGTTTATTGAGGTAATACTATCCCCTAACTGAAGCTTCTGTGAGGTAGTTGCCCCGTCCACAAACACCGAAACCTGAAGTGACGGAAACGCAGACTCAGGTAACAGCGTTATCATCACAAGCAAAAGTCCGAGAATTATATTCATAAAAGCACCGGCAACAACGATTATCATTCTTTTCCAAACTGCCTTATTTGAAAAAGCCCTCTCGTCGTCGCTTTCACCATCCTCGCCTTCCATAGCACAGAAACCGCCTATGGGAAAGAGTCTGAGTGAATATGTGGTTTCTCCCTTCTGAAAAGAAAACAGCTTAGGTCCCATTCCAAGGGCAAATTCATTTACCTTTACCCCCGAAAGCTTCGCAGCAACACAATGACCGCCTTCGTGAAGCAATATTATAAATTCAAACAGCAGAACGCCTATTATGACGAGTAATATACCTTGTACAACAGCCACTTCTGTAATCATCTCCATTCTTGTTTAAAAGCCATGCATCAGTAATTATTATGACCGTATTTTTCTCTTACCTTAATCCTTGTCTGTCTGTCGGCAGCTAAAATATCATCAAGATCAAAACTATCCTTATTGTCTGTAAATCCTGCCACTGCCTCTCCGACTATATCTCCTATATCAAGGAAACGTATCTGCTCCCTAAGGAACATCTCCACAGCAGATTCATTTGCAGCATTTGCCACCGTCGGATACAGTCCGCCCCGCCGCAAAGCATCACGGCACACTGCAAGACAACTGAACGTCTCATAATCCGGTCTGTAAAAGCTCATTGATCCAAGATCACTCAGATCAAGCTCCTTTACAGGCGACGGAAGCCTTTTCGGATATGTCAGAGCATACTGTATAGGTATCCTCATATCGGGAACTCCCAACTGGGCTATCACTGCATTATCCTTTAGCTGTATCATTGAGTGTATTATGCTTTCCCTGTGAATAAGCACATCAATATCCTTATCCTTGCAGTCAAAAAGCCATGAGGCTTCTATAACTTCAAGTCCTTTATTCATCATTGTTGCAGAATCTATAGTAATCTTTGCACCCATCTCCCAGTTAGGATGACTGAGCGCCTGCTTTACACTGACATTCTCAAGGTCTTCCCGCTTTTTGCCGAAGAAAGAGCCGCCCGATGCTGTCAGTATTATTTTTTTGAGCGAACCCTTAGGACAACCCTGCAGGCACTGAAATACAGCTGAATGTTCGCTGTCGACGGGATAAAGCTTTACACCGTAACTGTTTACAGCTTTCATGACAAGCTTTCCGCCCGCAACCAAAGTTTCTTTATTTGCAAGAGCAAGGTTCTTACCTGCTTTTATTGCCGCAAGTGTAGGTAAAAGACCCGCAACACCGACAATTGCATTGACTACCGTATCGCAATTCTTCTCCTCCGCTGCTTTTATTATACCCTCTTCTCCGCAGAAAACATCTATATTCGTATCACTGAGCGCAACTTTAAGCTGAGCAGCAGCTCCCATATCAAGTACCGCTACCATCTTCGGCTGAAATTCCCTTGCCTGCTTCTCAAGCAGTTCGATATTTGAGTTGGCAGTCAGAGCTGTAACTTTAAGACCGTGCATCCTTGCCACATCGAGCGTCTGTGTGCCTATAGAACCTGTTGAGCCTAAAACCGATATTACCGAAGCCATTTACCTCACTCCTTTTATAAATTATTTTATAACTATCGGAAGATATCCCGATATTATATACAAAAACGGTGCGAAAAATATTACGCTGTCGAAACGATCAAGTATACCTCCGTGACCGGGGATAAGATCACCATAATCCTTAACGGCATAAGACCGTTTTATAACAGAAAAGCTGAGATCGCCTATTATAGACAAAAGCGCACCTACGAATGATACTATTGCTGCATTAAGATAGTTTATTTTAAGATCCGAATATATTATCCATTCAAACAGGAACAATGCAGTACAAGAGGTTATGATACAGATTATAACTCCGCCTACAGCGCCTTCTATGGTTTTTTTCGGACTGATGTTGGGACAAAGCTTATGTTTTCCGGTAAGTACGCCGACAAAATATGCTCCCGCATCACCAAGCCATGGAGTTGCCATAGACATAACAAGAAACATTGTGGAGTGGCTTTCATCCACCTGCTTGAGCAATACGATAGAATTCAGCGAAACAGTTATTATCAGCGTCATACTGAAAGTATATGCAAAATCCTTGAACGATATCTTTTTGTGACAGAATACTATGACCGACAGCATGATTATCATATAAACATAGCACATGATATATGATACGCCAAAACCCGCAAGCATCGGATAAACAAATGAAAACGCTATACTCGGAAAGCTTATGGGCAATATTTTAAGCGTCTTTACAGCCTTGCAGAATTCAAACACAGCGGCCGCACAGACAAGAGATACAAACAGATCAATGCAGACGGGAAAAAACAGACTGAGAATAACTATCGAGCCTATTATTCCCATCACCATAAAGGCAGAAATGACTCTTTCCTTCATTTACACACCTCCGAAACGTCTGCTTCTTTGGTTGAAGACCCTTATAGCTTCATCAAATTGCTCCTCATGAAAATCAGGCCACAGAACTTCTGTTGAATAAAACTCAGAATATGCAGACTGATACAGCATAAAATTGCTGAGTCTGAATTCTCCGCCGGTTCGGATAATAAGATCGGGATCGGGTATTCCTCCTGTATATAATCTCGAGGATATATCCTCTTCCGTAATAGAATCAGGATCGATCCTTCCGTCCCTGACGTCTTTTGCAAGCATTTTAACACTGCGCAGTATCTCATCTCTTGAACCGTAATTCATTGCAATATTAAGCTGCATTCCCTGCCTGTCTTTCGCATTTTCCTCGGACTCATCTATGAGTTTTTTCAAAGCAGGATCAAATCCGTTCCTATCGCCGATATAAACTATCTTTATATCATCATCCTTAAAATCGGTAAGGGAATCTATAAGATACTGTTTGAAAATTCCCATAAGGGCATTTACCTCTTCAAAAGGACGCTTCCAGTTTTCTGTTGAAAAAGCATATAAAGTAAGATACTTTACACCTGTTTTGCTTATATACCTTGTAACTTTACGGAAGTTTTTTGCTCCGAACTGATGTCCTATACTTCTCGGAAGACCTCTTTTTTTAGCCCATCTTCCGTTGCCGTCCATTATTATCCCCACGTGTTCGGGGATAACAAGACCAGAATTCTTGTCAAGCATCAAAGTCACCTCTTATTTAATTAATATCGGACAATAAACAAATTATTGTATATTCTCAGATCTTAATTACTATATGCAAATATACGTACAGCGACAGCGTACTGCCATTTCAGACAATACGCTGCCTGTATATACGATCAGATCTCCATGATCTGCTTCTGCTTCTTTTCAGTCAGCTTATCTATATTTTTGATATGGCTGTCAGTCTTATCCTGTATTTTCTTCTCACCGTGCTTCTGATCGTCCTCGGTTATATCACCGCTCTTCTTCATAGCCTTCAGCTTGTCCATAGCTTCACGGCGGATAGATCTTACAGCGACCTTAGCCTCTTCGCCCATTTTAGCTATATCCTTCACTATCTCTTTACGGCGCTCTTCTGTAAGAGGCGGGAATATCATACGGATAACCGTACCGTCATTCTGAGGATTGATACCTATATCTGAAGTCTGTATAGCTTTTTCTATTGCCTTGAGAAGAGTTTTATCCCAGGGCTGTATTGTAAGCGTTCTTGCTTCTGTAACAGAAACGGCTGCTACCTGATTTACAGGAGTAGGAGAACCGTAATAGTCCACCCTTACCTTATCAAGTACGGCAGGGTTTGCTCTGCCGGCGCGAACTTCTGAAAACTCTGTTTCAAGATGGGATACAGACTTTGACATTTTTTCATCAGCATTTTTAATTACCGTATTCATTTTACATACCTCCGTTATATATTTATTCAACAATAGTTCCTACATTCTCGCCGCATACTGCTGCAACAATATTATCCGGATCATCAAGACTGAAAACGATTATCGGAATATTATTATCCTTGCAAATTGCAGCCGCCGTACTATCCATTACCGCAAGATCCTTATTAAGTACATCATGGAAAGATACCTTATCAAATTTCTTTGCATCGGGATTCTTTTTCGGGTCTGAGTCATACACACCGTCAACCATTGTCGCTTTAAGTATAATGTCAGCCTCGATCTCGGCAGCTCTGAGGGAAGCTGCTGTATCTGTAGAGAAGAACGGGTTGCCGGTACCGCAGCCGAAAACAAGTATCCTACCCTTTTCAAGATGACGTATTGCCCTGTTTCTTATATAGGGCTCAGCCACCTGCTGCATTGAAATAGCAGTCTGTACTCTTACCTCAAGATCAAGCTGCTCAAGTGCGTCACATACGCCGAGTGCGTTGATAACTGTGGCAAGCATACCCATATGATCTGCTCTGGTTCTGTCCATTTTACCGCTTGAACGGCCTCTCCAGAAGTTTCCGCCGCCTACAACAATTGCAACTTCGACGCCCATATCGTTAAGCTTTTTTATCGGCCTACAATACCTGAGCACTGTATCAAAGTCAATACCATGCTTTTCTTCACCTGCAAGGGATTCGCCGCTGAGCTTCAAAAGCACTCTTTTATATTTTGGTTCCATATCGGTAACACTCTCCTGTTCTCAGAATAATTATTACTATCTTTTATTTTACTATATTAACCCGATTTAGTCAATAGTTATTAGTTCTTAGTTCATAGTAAACTGTACCCAAGAAACTGGACACGCAATCTTTAGTAAATTCGTGTAACGTCCCCTGAAAGAGGACAAGTAAAAAACACGAAACCCAAAAGAGGTTATATGTTGACAAGATCCTTTTACGAGCTTATAATTATAGAAACAGAAATTATATAGAAATGAGGTACAATAATGGAAATAAACAGTAATGAGGAACTTATTGAGGTCATAGGCGAAGGTCTTCTTTGGGATATAGTTGGTGATTATATTGAATCAGATGTGAAACACATACAAACAGAGATCAGCAAATTGGCATATATTGAGCTTGATAACATTCAAAAAATCACTTCTGCCGAGGTTTTGGATTCCGAGGAGTTTGTGATAACTGAATTCCTTGAAAAAAACGGTATTCTCAACATCGAATTTGAAATGCCTGCTATAATAATTGCAGGAAGTGAAAATGAAGATGTATGCTTCAGAATTACAACCGTTTGCACAGGAACTGTTGAAATACCGGATATTGATTCATATGACTGGCAATCTATAGATTTTGAAGATATGAATAAAGATGAGATTCTTTCATACAGTGATCTTGTAAAGATAATAAACGTATCCTATGAAGATACTGAAGCTGATGATCTTACAGCATAATTATCTGATACTATTTACAAATTAACTTGCGGTTCTTACAATGAAAGATGTAAGGAATGATTATAATGAATGAGTATAAATATATTACACTAAGAGATTCACCTGATTTGAAAGACAAGGCAGCAGAATGGTTTAGCGGTAAGTGGGGCGTACCAAAGGAAGCATATCTTGAGTGTATGGAAAAATATCTGAATAAAGAAACGGAATACGGTTGGTATCTTTGTCTGGACGGCAGCGAAATTATCGGCGGAATGGGAGTTATTGACAATGACTTTCACGAAAGAAAAGATCTTAGTCCCAATGTTTGTGCTGTGTACACGGAAGAAAAATACCGCTGCAAAGGCATTGCAGGACAATTGCTCCGGATAACAGTAAACGACCTGAAATCAAAAGGCATTACCCCTGTTTATTTAGTGACCGATCACACAGGCTTTTATGAAAAATACGGATGGGAATTCCTTTGCATGGTACAGGGGTCTGACCCTGAACCAACGAGAATGTATGTACATTATTAACGAAAGGGAATTATAATATGTTTTTAATTGAAACAGAAAGATTAACGATAACTGAATTTACACCTGATATGGCTCAGGCTGTTCACGAGAACTCGCTTGATGATGATAACCGCCGTTTTGTACCTGATGAAGTTTTTGAAACAATTGAAGAGGCAGCCGAAACCATTGAATTCCTGATGTCACAGTACGGAAAAGGTGATGGGCCTTTGGTATATCCCGTACTGATGAAAGATAAAACAAACATAGGATATGTTCAGGCTGTTCCCATTGACAACGGAGTGTGGGAAATAGGTTACCATATCGGAGAAAGCTACAGAAAACACGGATATGCGGCCGAAGCTGTCAAAGCTTTTATGCCTGTAATCATGAAGAGGATAGGTATAAATAAAATGACCGGAATATGCCTTGCAGAAAATATTGCCTCACAAAAGGTTATGGAAAAATGCGGGTTTATTTTGGAATATCGTGGTATCGACAATTATCAGGGAGAACAAAGAGAGATCTGCCGTTATTGGTATAAAGCAGATTGATTTTTAGTACATAATACTAATATAAGCCCCGAGGCGTTATGGCTTCGGGGCTTATAATTTTCTCTATTCATACATTTCTTGCAGTAAAAGAGTGTTTCGTTATCCGGTCTTAAAGTATATCACAGAAAGATTCAAAGCATAATGACCGGTCAATAGCTTTTGAATACAAAGAGCTGTCACTAAGCCAATAAACTCACAGCCGACACCCTATGGCTATAAACTAATAACTGCTTACAGTATTCATCTTAAGAGGCGGCATATCGCTGTGGGGATATTCGGTGGCTGTTACAATACCTGTGCTTTCATCTATCTCAATCATTCCGTAATCTCCGTCACAGCCTATAGAACCGGGATTCATAACTATCATAGCGCCTTCCGCAAATGTCAGCTGTTTATGAGTATGACCGTAAAGTATAATATCAAAGCCGTTTGATCTCCCCATATCGGTAAGTCTTGAAAGACCGTTTTTAACTCCGAACAAATGACCATGGGTGATAAATATACGCTTTTCACAAAGCTCTATCTCCTGATATGCGGGAAGATCAGTATACCAGTCACAATTTCCCGTAACTCCGTAAAATGCCTTATCCGGGTACAATGATCTGAGCTCGGCAAAATCTCTTGCGCCGTCTCCGCAAAAAATCACAACCTCGGCACGGCGGTGTTTTTTTATAGCTCTTTTCATTGACTCTGCATCGCCGTGACTGTCAGAAAAAACCAAAATCTTCATTCATACCACCTTAATTACGAACCTGACCTTCACCTTCGATCACAAACTTCATGGATGTAAGCTCATTCAGTCCCATAGGTCCTCTTGCATGGAGCTTCTGAGTAGAAATGCCAATCTCTGCGCCAAGTCCGAACATACCTCCGTCGGTGAATCTTGTAGATGCGTTTACATATACTGCTGCCGCGTCAATTACTTCTGTGAAACGTTTTGCTTTTTTGTAGTCCTCGGTAATTATACATTCGCTATGACCGCTGGAATACTTTGCGATATGCGCAACAGCTTCGTCAAATGATGATACGACCTTAACGGCAAGGATATAATCACCGTACTCTGTTTCCCAGTCGCTTTCCTCTGCAGGAATAACGCTTTCTCCGAGTATAGCAATAGTTTTTTCACAGCCTCTGAGTTCAACATTTTTCTCGTCAAGTCTTGCTTTAATAGCAGGAAGAGCCTTTTCTGCGATCTTTTCATGAACAAGTATAGTTTCAATCGCATTGCAAACCGACGGACGTGATGTTTTTGCGTTATATATGATATCGGCAGCCATTTCTATATCTGCCCTCTCGTCAACATATACATGACAATTGCCTGCGCCTGTTTCTATAACAGGAACTTTTGCGTTTTCAACTACTGCTCTTATAAGCCCCTTTCCTCCTCTGGGTATCAGAACATCAAGATACTGTGTAAGTCCCATAAGCTCCGTTGATGATGCACGCGTTGTATCCTCAACAAGCTGTATTGAGTTCCTGTCAAGCCCAACGCTTTCCACTGCGTCACGCATAATATCGGCTATACATTTGTTTGAGTTGATAGCTTCCTTGCCGCCTCTGAGTATTACTGCATTTCCGCTTTTAAGACAAAGAACCGCCGCATCTGCTGTAACATTAGGACGAGCTTCAAATATAATGCCTATGACACCCATGGGCACTCTTACTTTTGTTATCTTGAGTCCGTTCGGTCTGGTGCTGCCCGAAATGACCGTTCCCACAGGGTCGGGCAAGGATGCTACTTCAAGGACACCGGCCGCAATGCCCTGTATTCTTTTTTCATCAAGCATCAGTCTGTCAAGGAGGGATGCAGAAAGACCGTTTGCTTTACCGTTTTCTATGTCTATTTTATTCGCGCTGATAATTTTATCAGAATTATCAAGGATGGCGCAAGCAATTGCTTTTAGTGCATCATTCTTTTTTTCTCCTGCTGTTGCAAGTGTACGGGATGCTGTTTTTGCAGCAGCTCCCATCTGTTCCATAACTGTCATAATGAATTACCTCCGTTTTTTTAGTTTTTTATATCTTGCCTTCTTCCGCTGTGAACAGTGTTCCTATGCTTTTTCCCTCAAGAAGTTTATATATATGTGTGGGGTCTGCTCCGCTCATTACACAGGTATTGATCCCTGCGCTTGTTGCAGCAGCGGCAGCGATTATTTTTGTTGACATACCGCCGGTACCGCGGTTGCTGCCCGATCCTCCTGCTATCTCACGTATATGATCGTCTATATAGTTTACGACCTCGATCTTTTTGGCATTCGGGTCTTTTCTGGGGTCAGTTTCGTACAGTCCGTCTATGTCTGTAAGAATTATGAGAAGATCCGCCCCAACAAGATCAGCAACGATTGCAGAAAGGTTATCGTTATCCCCGAAGTTTGCTCCGATAAGCTCATCAGTTGCAACGGTGTCATTTTCATTAACAATCGGGATTATTCCCATCTCAAGCAAAGTCTGGAATGTATTTACAACATTCTGTTTTGAATGTTCGTTAAGCACAACGTCCTTTGTCAGAAGTATCTGGGCAACAGAATTGTTATACTCTCCGAAAAATTTATCATACAGGAACATAAGCTCACACTGTCCTACAGCTGCAAGCGCCTGTTTCTCTCTCGTTTCGGTGGGACGCTGTCTGAGTCCCAGCTTTCCGACTCCTACACCTATTGCTCCTGAACTTACAAGTATTATTTGTTTTCCGCTGTTATGAAGGTCGCTCAGTACCTTACAGAGTTTTTCAAGATTTCTGAGATTTACATTTCCGTTTTCGTATGTGAGAGTTGACGTTCCTACTTTTACAACAACTCTTCTTGATCTGAATATGTTCATATCTTTCCTTCCTTTTCAACCTTTTAACCAGTTTACCCTACTATAATACACCTTTCTCCTCTTCAAGTCAATACCGGCGAGCCGCCGGACCATAAACGCGGGTATCGCTGCGCTTACGCTCCGCTCTGAACTCGCAGTTCAGGCTTTACTGCCCGCGTATCAGGCTTCTTGAGCAGCTCAT
>CACWRT010000036.1:0-19256 GCA_902763365.1 uncultured Ruminococcus sp. | reverse complement strand
CGCCGGACCATAAACGCGGGTATCGCTGCGCTTACGCTCCGCTCTGAACTCGCAGTTCAGGCTTTACTGCCCGCGTATCAGGCTTCTTGAGCAGCTCATCACACGACCTTTGTATAAGATTTCTTTACACCGTTAAAATCGGCATAAAAAAACAGCGTGTGACATTCCAACCGGATTTACGCAGTTGAAACGCCACACGTTGCTTATCCATTATACATCACTGACCTTTAAATTTCAAGCGTTAAATATAGTAAATTTACATTATTCCGTATTTGTGCGATTTGCTTATGGTTAAAAGATTTAGTTTATAGAATGAAGGCTCAGCATTTTATGATCCGATATATAAACAAAAACTAATAAGTTATTTATTATTCCTTTTGCGAATAAAGAAAACTTTTCCGGTGGTATAATTGAAGAGTAAGCAATGCAGTATTCAAATTTGCGAAAGAAGGTATGTTTTATGGATCTGCAGAAATTTACACAAAAAAGTATAGATGCAATAAAAGATGCTAAGGAATGTTGTATTCTTTACGGCAATCAACAGATGAGACAGGAGCATATACTTTATGCGCTGATCCGTCAGGAAGACGGGCTTATCAGCGAGATGATAAGCAAGATGGGTGCAAATAAGGAACAGCTTTTATCACAGATCGAATCTGAGATAGACAAATTCCCGAAAGTCAGCGGCAGCGGAGTTGACAGCGAAAGAATTTATCTTTCACGTGAAGCTGATGCAGCGCTCACTGAGGCTGAAAAACAAGCAGAAAAAATGAAGGATGAGTATGTTTCGGTAGAACATATTATGCTGGGAATACTTGAGAAGCCTGATGATAAGATCAGACAGCTCCTCACTTCCTCGGGAATCACAGTTGCAAGCTTTTTGAATTCGCTTAAAGATATCAGAGGAAATCAGCGTGTAACAAATGATAATCCTGAAGATACTTATAATGTCCTGAAAAAATACGGACAGGATCTTGTCGAAATGGCAAGACAGCAAAAGCTTGACCCTGTTATCGGCAGAGATGATGAAATAAGAAACGTTATTCGTATTCTTTCAAGAAAAACAAAGAATAATCCCTGTCTTATAGGTGAACCCGGTGTCGGTAAAACAGCAATAGCCGAAGGCCTTGCGCTCAGGATAGTAAGGGGCGATGTTCCCGATAATCTTAAAAACCGAAAATTGTTCTCGCTTGATATGGGCGCGCTTGTGGCAGGCGCAAAATACAGAGGAGAATTTGAAGAACGTCTTAAAGCAGTACTCAACGAGGTCAAAAAAAGTAACGGCGAAATAATCCTTTTCATAGATGAACTGCATACCATTGTAGGTGCCGGAAAAACCGATGGCGCTATGGATGCGGGAAACCTGCTGAAGCCTATGCTTGCAAGAGGCGAATTACACTGTGTAGGCGCAACTACTCTCAATGAGTACCGTAAATATATAGAAAAAGACCCTGCTCTTGAAAGACGTTTTCAGCCTGTTATGGTAAACGAGCCTACAGTAGAGGATTGTGTATCTATTCTCAGGGGACTTAAAGAGCGTTACGAAGTTTATCATGGTGTTAAAATACAGGATCAGGCGCTTATCGCAGCGGCAGTTTTGTCTGACAGATATATTACGGACAGATTCCTGCCGGATAAGGCAATAGATCTTGTTGATGAAGCCTGTGCTCTTATAAAAACCGAAATTGACAGTATGCCCATAGAAATGGACCGTATATCCCATAAAATAATGCAGTTGGAGATCGAAGAAGCCGCGCTTAAAAAAGAAACCGACAAACTCTCTGTCGAACATCTCAAACAAATCGAACAGGAGCTTGCAAATGACAGAGAAACCTTTAATTCAATGAAAGCTAAATGGGATAATGAGAAAAAATCCATCGAAAAAGTCCAGAAGCTTCGTGAACAAATAGAACAAACTAACGCTAAGATAGAAAAAGCCCAGAATGAATATGACCTCGGCAAGGCCGCCGAACTTAAATACGGTGTCCTTCCGCCTCTTCAAAAGGAGCTTGAAGAACAGGAGAAAATTGCCGAAAACAAGAAAAACAGTCTGCTTCGCGACCGTGTCACTGAAGAAGAAATAGCAGGGATTGTTGCAAGATGGACAGGAATACCCGTGTCCAAGCTTATGGAAGGTGAAAGAGAAAAGCTTCTTCATCTTGATGATACTTTACACAAGAGGGTTGTAGGACAGGATGAAGCCGTACAGAAGGTATGTGACGCAATACTTCGCTCCCGTGCAGGAATACAGGATCCCAACCGTCCGATAGGTTCATTCCTTTTCTTAGGTCCTACGGGTGTTGGCAAGACCGAGCTGGCAAAAGCTCTTGCCCAGGCGTTATTTGACGATGAGAAAAACATGATACGTATTGATATGAGCGAATATATGGAAAAATATTCCGTATCACGGCTTATCGGCGCGCCTCCCGGTTATGTAGGTTACGATGAAGGCGGTCAGCTGACCGAAGCAGTCCGCAGACAGCCCTACTCTGTTGTTCTGTTTGATGAGATAGAAAAGGCTCACCCTGATGTTTTCAATGTTCTTTTACAGGTACTTGATGACGGGCGTATTACCGACAGTCAGGGACGAACTGTAGATTTTAAGAATACCATAATCATACTTACCTCAAATCTCGGCTCGGATGTGATACTTGACGGTATCGACAGCAACGGCGAAATAAATGATTCCGCAAGAAACAGCGTTCACGATATCCTTAAACGGAGTTTCCGTCCCGAATTTCTCAACAGACTTGATGAGATAGTTTTCTATAAGCCTCTCACCAAAGACAATATCCTCGGTATTGCAAAGCTCATTCTTGCGGATCTTGACAAAAGACTTTCTGATAAACAGCTGAAGGTCGAATATACCGATTCCGCTATGAAGCTTATTTGCGAGCGCGGCTATGATCCGGTTTTTGGCGCAAGGCCGCTTAAAAGATTTATTCAGACAAATATTGAAACCTTGCTTGCAAGAAAGATCATTTCCGATGATATCGCTCCGGGCACTACCCTTAAAGTTAATGTGGAAAATGGAGCGTGGAAAGTGGATCTGGTTTAATGAATTATTAATATTTTTGGCAGCCCGAGCTCATTCTCCCCGGGCTGCTTTTTTAATCAGGAATTAGGAGTCAGGAATCAGGAATTATTTATCGGTTCGGGTTTTATTTACTTCATTCCGGTTATTTCGCCGTTTTTACTTTACGGTATATTTTTATAAATCATATTTAACCTGATTAAAACATAATTATTTTATTGGGCGTTGAGAAAAAAATAGTTTCAGCGGCAAAAAGCAGCGCTGAGCGCAAAAATCTGAGTTGATAAGCTCTGCGCTATTATTTTAAAAAAATACTTTACAAATCAAGTTAAATGTATTAAACTAATTATAGTTCATGATTGGTAGGATAACTATGAACTATAAACTAATAACTAAAAAAAGAAGGTATTGAAATGCAGCTGAAATTAGAAAATATACATAAGTCCTTCGGCAGCGGAGAAAACAAAAACGAGGTACTGAAAGGGATAAGCTGTACCGTAGAAAGCGGAAGCATATGTGTTCTTTTAGGACCTTCGGGATCCGGTAAATCCACACTGCTGAATATAATAGGCGGCATAGAAACGGCTGATGAAGGAACTATATATATCGGTGACGAAAAGCTTGAGGATATGAATGAAAAAAAGCTTTCGCTTTACAGAAGAAAGCATTTGGGTTATGTATTCCAGGCATATAATCTTGTTCCTGATCTTACGGTGAAAGAAAATATCGAAGTAGGTGCATATCTCAGTGATGATCCTATGAATCTGGATGAAATGCTGAATATGCTGGGACTATGGGAACACCGTAACAAAATGCCGAATCAGCTCTCCGGCGGACAGCAGCAGAGAACCTCTATAGGAAGAGCTATAATAAAAAGACCTGAAATACTGTTATGTGACGAACCCACAGGCGCGCTTGATTATAAGACATCAAAGGATATACTGACTCTGATAGAGGATGTTAACCGGAAATGCGGTAATACCATTGTAATGGTAACACATAACGATGCCCTTAAAAATATGGCTGACAGAGTTATAAAGCTTCGTGACGGAGCTGTGAGAAGCGACAAAAAGAATGAAACAAAAATACCTGTACAGGAACTTGAATGGTAAGGAGAAAAGTTATGAAAAATCCTCTTTATAAACGAATACCAAGAGAGTTCAAAAGAAATATCGGTAAAAACATAGCAATGTTTTTGTTTCTGACATTGACTATAGGCTTCTGCTCGGGTTATTTTATTGCAACAGGAAGTCTGTCGTCAAGGCTTGCGGAGAATTACGACAAATATCTGACTGAGGACGGTCATTTTACTCTGAGCAAAGAAATAGACGAAGCCCTGCTTAAAACCGCTTCAGAAAATGATGCAGAGATTTATGAACTCTTCTATAAAGACAAAACACTAAAAAATGACCATGTCATGAGGATCTACAAGCTCAGAGATAAGGTAGATCTGCTGACTGTATACAGCGGGAGACTGCCTGAAAAGGATGATGAAATATCCATAGACAGGCTTTATGCCCGCAACAATGATATAAGCATCGGTGACAGGATAGAAATAGACGGAAAAAAGCTTACGGTCACAGGGTTTTCGGTAGCGCCTGATTATACCTCGCTTTACAAGAAAAACACTGATTTTATGTTTGACGCACTGGATTTTTGTGTTGCATTTGTCACTGAGAATGAGTTTGAAAGCATGGATGACAGCGGACTTGTGTATAATTACGCATGGATGTACCGAAACAGAAAAATGGACGAAACACAAAAGCATGATAAATCAGAGAAGCTGATGAATTCACTGTCCGACACATCGGCTGACGAGCTTGACGATCTGAAAGAAAGCCTGCTTGAAGCTGTTTTCTCAGGCGAGATAAAGCTTTCTCAGGCAAAGATAACAGAAGAAAACGTTCCTCCCGTATTCACGGATTTCATACCCGACGATCAGAATTCCGCAATAAATATGGCAACGGAAGACGTAGGCGGAGACAAAATTATCGTAATGTGGCTTTTATATATCACTATAGCCGTAATAGCGCTTGCTTCGGCGATAACAACCAAAAGTACGGTAGAACAGGAAGCTTCTGTAATAGGAACACTGAGAGCTTCGGGATACAGGCGTGGAGAGCTTATCGGGCATTACATGGTAATATCCCTTATTTCCACATTTGCCGCCGCAATAGCAGGAAATGTGATAGGCTATACCTTCATGAACGGAATATGCGCCTCAATGTATTACGGTTCCTATTCCTTCCCCGGCTATACGCCTTACATAAATTCCGAAGCATTTATTATGACCACATTTGTTCCTGTAGTGATCGTCCTTTCCGTAAATCTGATAATGCTTGCAAGACTGCTTTCACTGCCGCCTCTGCAGTTTCTCAGACATGAGCTTAAAAAGAAGAAGAAAACAAGGAGTATTCCGCTTCGTTTCGGGAAATTCACTTCACGCTTCCGTACAAGGGTAATACTCAGGAACTATCAGGCTTATATAGTATTATTTGTCGGTATAACCTTTGCAAATCTTCTCCTCATGTTCAGTCTTATCTGGAATCCTCTTCTCGACAGCTTCCGTGATACAATTCTTGATAATGTTATTGCCGAGAATCAGTATTTCCTGAAAGCTCCTAAAGAAACAAACCTGCCCGATGCAGAAAAATTTGCCGTTTACACTCTGAAAAACGACAACGGAGAGGACATCACCATCTACGGAATAACAGATAAATCAAAGTACATAAAGGGCGCAGATTTTTCGGGGGATAAATTCTATTTTTCATCAGCATATGCTGACAAATACGGTGTATCAGCCGGCGGTGAGGTTCACTTCAAAGAAAAGTTTTCTGCGAAAGAATATAGCTTTGTCAATGAATCCACCTATAACTATCCCCCGTCACTGTGCGTATTCACGGGAATAGACAATTTCAGAGATATTTTCGACAAGGAAGACGACTACTACACAGGATATTTCTCAAACAAAAAAATAACAGATATAGATGATATGTATATTGCTTCTGTCATTGGCAGGAGTGATCTGACAGGAAGTGCAGATCAGCTGGAAAATTCGGTAGGGTTTGTCAAACTGTTTTCAATTTTTGCAGTAGCAGTATATATTCTCATGATCTATATTCTTTCCAAGATGATAACCGAAAGAAACAGCAGGTCGATCTCTGTTCTTAAAATATTAGGTTATAAAAACGGAGAAATATCATCTCTGTATAATCTGGCTACCGGCATTGTAGTCATTATCTCAATGCTCGTCAGTATGCCCCTTATTGCGTGGCTGATAAAGTTTGTTTACTATGCTATGATGCAGAGATACAACGGTTGGATGACATTCTACATTTCTTTGGAAATATATCCCGAAATGTTTGTTACAGGATGCCTGTGTTTCCTTGCGGCTTATCTTCTTGAAATGAGAAGAGTAAGAAAGATCCGCATGAACGAAGCCATTAAAGACATCGAGTAACATTTTTCAGTGTGAAGTGTGAAGAGTGGAGAGTGAAGTTATTTTCAGCCCCCAAAAAAAATCGGCTCAGATCTTAACTCTCTGAGCCGGTATTTTTTATAAAGTGAAAGCTGCAACGATATAAAGGCAACAATCAGCAAAAAACAATGAGCTGTCATGCTCTGAGCTCTCAGCTGATTCAAAGTGTTACGATGAAGCGGACCCATTTGCCGTAATCGCTTTCACATCTGATAGAACCCTGATGCTTTCTGACTACCTCGCTTGCAATAGAAAGACCGAGACCATAACCGCCGCCTGAGCTGTTTCTTGCTTCATCCTCGCGATAAAATCTTTCAAAGACCTTATCAAGTTTATCTTTTTTAATGCCGATTCCTGTATTATATACACTCAGCACTTTTTTATTACCGTGAATTTTCAGTTCAACCTTGATCTCGCCCTTTTCTTCGGAATACTTGATAGCATTGTCGATAAGAATAGTGAGAACGTGTTTGATAGCACTTTCATCACCTTCACAGAAGATATTGTCCTGGACGTCAACATCAAACTTCTTCCCTTCTTCAAACATTCTGCTTTCAAAAGGAAGTGAAGTCTGTAAGACAACATCGGAAAGATTAAACTTAGCCATAGTCAGTCTATTACCCGATTTGTCGTCAAGACGAGCAAGATATAAAAGCTCATTTACCAGCTCACTCATTCTGATACTTTCGCTTCGTATGTAATCGAGCCACTTGTTCTCCCCTATTTCAGACTCAAGAACATCAGTATTAGCGCTTATTACTGCGAGAGGGGTTTTCAGCTCATGACTTGCATCGGAAATAAAACGCTTTTGTTTATCAAAGGTTTCCCTGACGGGTTTTATAAGCCAGAATGACAAAGCCACTGCAAGCATAAAAAACAGAAAAACCGTAGCAGCACCAATGATCGTTGTTGTTATAACAAGAGTACGGTTCTGTTCCATTTCAGAAGAGGCGCTTGTAAAAACAATAATAGCGCCGTAAAGCGGCTTATCCATTACAAGATAGGCAATATCATCAATAAAACCGAATTCATTGTTATAGGAAAGCACCTCATCCTTCATGTAAATAAATTCCTGGGCACTGATCGATTCAAAGTCAAAATTACTGCCGACTCTTATAATGTCACCTGCATAATCCACCATTATCCAAAGATAGCCCGCCCCGGTTCTGTTTTCTATAAAATCACTGTTCAGATCTTCTTTTCTGAGACCATCCTGCGAAGCTATCTTCTCAAGATTATCATGCAAACGCATCATATTCTGTCCCTGTGACATAATATTTATAGCAAACATAAGTACGACCACAGAGATCGTCAGAAGAACAGTAATAATAAGTATGATCTTGTGCTGAAGCTTTTTTATCATCTTTTTCCACCTTCAAGACAATAACCTATACCTCGTCTTGTCTTGATAGAAACCTTCGAATGAAGCATGGTCAGTTTTTTTCTTAAAAATGAAATATACACCTCAACATTATTGTATGCGCTGTCATCCTCAGTTCCCCAGACCTTTGTAACAAAATCCTCTTTTGTTACAATGCTTGTACCGCCTGAAACCAGCATTTCCATCATCTGAAATTCTTTTCTTCCCAGTATGACCGAACCCTGTCCGCAGATAAGCTCGCCCTTTTTCATATCCAGAGAAATGTCACCGTACTTGGGGTTCAGATCAACGCTTACTCCCAGTCTTCTTGTCATAGCGCGTATTCTTGCAAGGAGCTCGCCGGTTACAAATGGCTTCGTAAGATAATCATCTGCACCGCAGTCAAGACCCTTTATTTTATCGTCAACCTCGGATTTTGCTGTAAGCAGAAGAACAGGTGTTTCGATATTTTTGACCCTGAGAAATGTCAGAACATCCAGACCATTCATTTCAGGCAGCATTATATCCAGCACTATACAGTCAAAATCACCGCTCAGAGCCTTTTCAAGACCACTTTTGCCATCATTTGCCATATCAACAGAATAACCTTCTTTTCTGAGAATAGCACATACAGCTTCTGCAAGTCCTATCTCATCTTCAACTACAAGTATTTTCAAATCTGATCCCTCATTTCATTATATTTGTTTTTTGGCAGTTACATCCATTTTCTTCTGAATAATTTAGACGGACGGTGTCCCTCATCCTTAGTTGTTTTATCGGTCGGGTCGGCAAGATAAGAATATTTTCTCCTGAAAGGAGCTTTGATAAGTTTCTTGCCAAGGATTATTTCATACACCTGCTGAAGCTGTGTAAGAGTAAAAAACTCGGGGACAAGATTAAGCGCAATGTCGGTATATTCAACCTTTCCTCTTAATCTCAGGATCGCACAGGTTAATATCATAGCATGATCAAACGCAAGATTACCGCTGTCAATGATACTGAAACTGTTTTCGCTTCCCTTATCAGATCTGCGTACAGTTCTGCTGACTTTTGCCCTGAGTGTTTCATTTTTTCCTTCAAGAACAAGCGTATAACCTGTAACTCTCTCAAAAACTCCGTTTATATTGCTCGATCTGGTTGAGTTCTCTTTAAACTCCACAGAAAACCACTGTGCATCATCTGCATCATCGCCCGGATTCACATTAAGCTTACTGCTGTCTGCAAGTGCAATATAGCTGCAGCTCATGACCCACGTTCTCGGGTCTCTCATAGGTTCGCTGAATGTATAGAGCTGTTCAAGGTATATTCCATCAATACCGGTTTCTTCCTTCAATTCTCTTGCGGCAGCCTGTTCGGTAGTTTCTGTAGGTTGGGCGAAGCCTCCCGGAAGTGCCCATGCTCCAAGATATGGATGACCTCCTCTTTTCACAAGCAGTACTTTCAGTTCCTTTTCGGGAAGCTTGCGGTAGTTTTGATTATCTTTTTCCATAGCCGTAAAAATCACCATATCTACAGCTACACTCGGTTTAACATAATCACCCGATCTGTACGATGCAAGATATTCCCTCTCTGTCAGACCGTTTCTGTCTCTTAGCTCCTTCATACACCATCAACCCCCTGTTTTAATTTAGTGTGGAGTGGTGAATCAGTAGTCAGAAGTTTTTATGGAGTAAAGTATAAATAACCACCAACTGCTGAATGTTACTGCCACACTTAATATTTTTATTATTATAAATTATTCTGACATTACGTATTTTTGATATTAGTTATCTGATAATATCATTATATCACTAATCCCTTCCCACTGTCAACCACCGCCGGCGAGCCGCCAGCGTGACGCTGGACCCTAAAACGCGGGGTTCGCTGCGCTTACGCTCCGCTCTTGGCTCGTCGCTGTGACTTTCATTAGTCGCGGTTATTATTTTTATTATCGGCTGATACTATATGTTCCTCGCTCAAAGTTACTGAAACCCATAATTATTTTACACCACAGGCTCGCCGGCGGCTTAAAATATATTTACTTTTTCAAAAAAATAGTATAATATATATACAGTAAGAAATATTACAATAAAACAATTACAGGAGGTTTATTTCTATGAAACAGCAAATCAAAACAACTGAAGCCATTTTCCCTATGCCCGTTTTATTAATATCTACCTTTAACGAGGACGGAACTGTAGATGTAATGAATGCCGCTTGGGGTACCATGCTTGAGCGTGATATGGTGGCGCTGAATCTTACCGAAACCCATAAAACTGTGCAGAATATCAAGTCAAGAAAAGGCTTTGTTATTCATATAGCAGATGCAAAGCACGTTACAGAGGCAGACTACTTTGGAGTAGTCAGCGGAAACAAAGAACCTGACAAGTTTGCAAAAAGCGGCTTGACATTTACCAAATCAGAACTGGTTGACGCGCCTGTTATCAATGAATTACCCATCGCTATGGAATGTGAGTTCATAGAATATCAGAGTGATGAAACAGGTCTTGGTGTGATAGGAAAGGTTGTCAGAACATCCGTTGAAGAAACATTCATGAAAGACGGCAAGGTTGACATAGATTCCCTGCAGGCTATAGCTTTTGATCCGTACACACACGGTTACTATAAAGTCTGCGGAAGAGTCGGAGACGCCTTCAAGGATGGTCTGAAGCTGAAGTAATGTATAATAAGAGCTCAGGGCGGTGTATGCTCAGCTTGATTTATTGACCCCAAAAATATTAAAACAAGAGAGAAGCTACCCTGTTTGAAGATCGCTTCTCTCTTGTTTTTTATTCATATCTTCATTTCCGGATATCTTAGATATGTATTAAACCCTGCCATTCATAAAATTTCAGAGCAGTATCATTAAACTCCCGCATATTCAGTTTGATTCTGTCGAATCCCTTTTTCTTTGCATGATCACTGTTGAAGCTTATCATTTCTGTGGCAATTCCTTTTTTGCTGTTTTATTTATACGATTCTTATTATAGACAAACATCCATACAGCCATAGATATGATGATAAAATATCCGATAAAGCTATAAATATCGGGCAGTTCACCCAAAAAGAAAAACCCGAGAGAAGTAGCAAATATTATCTGGGAATAATCGTAAACAGAAATTTCTCTTGCAGGGGCATGATAATATGCTGCGGTAATAGAGAACTGTCCGCCTGTAGCAGACAAACCGGCTCCTAAAAGTGCAAGTAACTGCCACCACTCCATAGGGTGAAAGTCAAATATGAGAAACGGAAGGGTAGCAAGACAGGAAAATCCTGAAAAGAAAAATACTATCAATGATCCGTTTTCTCCTTTTTGTCCGAGCACTCTTACCATAGTATATGCAAACCCTGCCGCCATTCCTCCCATAAGCCCGGCTGCTGATGGTATAAGATCTATATTCTGGAAAGACGGTTTTATTATAAAAAGACTGCCTACAAAAGCTATAAACACAGCCGTTCCCTGAACAAGTGTCAGTTTTTCCCTGAGTATAAAGAAAGAAAACAGGATCACAAAAAACGGCGACATCTTATTCAGAATCGAAGCATCTGCAAGGGCAATATGATCTATTGCATAAAAGTTGCCGAGTATGCCTATTGTACCCGCCGCAGATCTGAGCAGAAGCCATTTGAGATTACCTTTTTTCCATTTCAGACCTTGCTTGTTTTTCAGGAGTACACCAAGCGCAAAAAATACCGCAACGAAATTCCTGAAAAAGCATTTTTGTATAGAGGGCAGATCTCCCGAAAGTCTGACGCAAAGATTCATCACGGCAAAGCAGAAAGCTGACAAAATAATATAGATTATTCCCTTATATCTTGAAGGAATAGTTAACTTACTCATCTGCTTCACCGTCTGAAATAAGTATGATCGGCTCGCCGTAAGAAGCTATACATCCTCTGAATACCTCTGCCTTTTTTCCGCTGATCAGGTCTGTATAAATCCCGTCCTTCATATCCACAGGAACAGACGCACTTTCGGCTTTCATAGAAAAAATACCCGCCGCTTTTTGTCTGCCGTATTTATATACCGCTGTCAGAAAGCTTTCTCCAACAGCTCTGACTTCAAAAGCTCCTTCGGCGAAAATATCCTTCTTTTTTATATCTGCAAGATTTCTTATGAAACCGCTGAGGTCAGTATTTTCTTCGCTGTCCCACAATACTTCATCCTTATCAAAAAGGTCGGGCAGATGAGAAACTGCCTTTTCCTGTCCGTTATAGATAAGCGCAGTGCCTTTTCTGAAAAATGTGAAAGCCGTCATATTCCTGAGTTTTTTGATATCAGGAATATAAAACCTTGCTCTCGGTTGGTCGTGATTTTCGAGAAAACGAAGCTTTATATAGTTCTCGGGATATATATATTCCTGTCGGTTCAGAGAATCGGCATAATATTTCAGCGATGCGCTTCCTTTAAGATATGATACAAGATCATTGTAGCAGTCATATTCATAGCTCATATCAAATGCCCTGTATATCTCACAATCGGAATGTGCAGTCAGTCCGCAGGATCTGAGATATTTTATAAAACCCGGTTCTATTGATTCGCTTAGCCAGATACAATCCTTCCTGACCTTTCCGACCTCTTCCCTTGCCTTTTCCCAGAATTTTATTGGTATCATAGGCGCTACATCACAGCGGAAACCGTCAACATATTCCGCCCACATTTTCAATGTTTCGATCTGATAATCCCACAATTCTTTATTGGAATAATCAAGATCAATAATATCGCTCCAATCTCCTACCCTGTTGCCGAAAGAACCGTCCGCCCTATGATAAAACCATTCGGGATGTTCCTTTGCAAGTACGGAATCGGGAGAAGTATGATTATATACCACATCAATAATACATTTCATACCTTTGTCATGAACAGTGCCGACAAGTTCGGCAAAATCTTCTATTGTACCGAATTCGGGATTGACCCTTCTGAAATCGCTTATGGCATAAGGAGAGCCAAGATTACCTTTTCTCTGAAGCTGACCTATGGGATGTATCGGCATCAGCCAGATTATATCCGTACCGAGGGATTTTATTCTGTCAAGGTCTTTCATAACTGCACGGAATGTTCCTTCTTTACTGTAATTTCTGACAAAAACCTGATACATCATCTGAGTTCTCAGTTTTTTGCTTGTATTGTCCGCCATACGAATTCCCCCTTCTTAAAACGCAATTATTTTTTTACTTTATTATTCTGAATAGAATAAAGAATAGCAGCAGATATTGAGGAAGGCAGAAACTTTGACAGAAGCTTCGCAGCCTTCATCTCAATTTTCGGAACGATGTAGAACGAAGGCAGATGCTTCATTACATAATCGGCAATGTACTTACTGCTTGCGCTGTAATACTCGAAATGAAAATCCACATTTGCGGCCTTTCCGAAACCCGTTGCAACCGGACCGGGACAGAGTATGCTTACTGTTACATCAGAACCTTCGCGTCTGAGTTCTTCACGCACTGATCTTGAGAGGCTTACAACATAAGCCTTTGTGGCGTAATATGTTGCCATAAGCGGACCGGGGAAAAATCCTGCAATTGATGCAGTATTAAGGATATGGCCGCTGTTTCGCTTCTTCATTTCACCGAGATACAGTTTCATAAGAGTGTGCATTGCAACTATATTTGTATTTATCATCATCACATCTTTTTCAAGGCTTGTCTTATCAAAAACACCCGTATCTCCGAAGCCGGCATTATTTACCAACAGATGAACATCCTTATGAGCCTCAAAAAGCTTTACGCAGTTTTCATAATTGCTGAGATCAGTAACATATACCTCTGCTTTTACAGGATATTGCTGTGTAAGCTCCTTCTGAAGATCGGCAAGGCTTTGTTCGTTTCTGCCCACAAGTACAAGCTCGTCATATCTTGACGCAGCCTTTCTTGCTATATCCCTGCCTATACCCGAGGATGCGCCTGTTATAAGTATTTTCATAGTAATATCTCCCGATCATTTTTCTTCATTCTTTTTGATATAAGAAACCAGAGCGTCAAAGGTTTCAGGACTTATATCATGCTCTATCAGACAGGCGTCTTCTTTTGCAATTTCTTCAGGTACGCCGATGCTTACAAAGAAGTCAGTAAGCGTATTATGTCTGTTAAGTATTTTTTCTGCAATACGCATACCGCTGTCTGTAATAATAATGAAGTTATCCTTGTCCATTATTATATAGCCTTTTTCTTTAAGCCTTTTTGTTGTATACGTTACGCTTGGCTTTGTAACACCTAAATGCTGGGCAACATCTATTGATCTTACGTAACCGTTTTTCTTCTGGATCATAAGCATTGCCTCAAGATAGTCTTCTGTAGTTTTCTCTGATTTGATATCACTTTTCATGATAATACCTCCGATTTTTTCTCCGGTATGACACCGGCTCTCTAAAAAATTATTCACTATTCATTATTCACTGTATACATGGATCAATAGCCAAGTACACCATTTATAGATTCATCGTTTATGATCCAGTCGCTGACATCAACTTCGGTGTACTTGTTTTTGGTATTTCTGATGAATACCTTTTCTATCCCTGCATTTATTATCATTCTCTTACACATTGAACAGGCTGACGCATTTTCTACATACTCTCCAGTCTTTGCATCCTTGCCGCAAAGATAAAGAGATGAACCGATCATATCTTCTCTTCTGGCGTGTATGATAGCGTTTTGTTCAGCGTGTACACTTCGGCAGAGTTCATACCGCTCTCCTCTGGGAACTTTCATTGTTTCACGTACACAGACATTCATATCTATGCAGTTTTTCCTGCCCCTCGGCGCGCCCACATAGCCTGTTGAGATGATCTGATCATTTTTTACTATGATAGCTCCATAATTTCTCCGCAGACATGTGCCTCTTTCAAGAACTGTTTCTGCTATATCAAGATAATAGTTTATCTTGTCTGTCCTCATGCTATTCACCCCTGACTCTGATTTAATTATATTTAGACGACATAAATTACTTCCCGGTATTGTCATCCTGAGTAAAGCAAAGTAAATGATTATCTGTAAAGCTTCTTAGACGCTTCGCTACCCGGAATGACTCTGGGACTTTATAATATTTTAACGCATTGCCTTGATTTGTTATTATCTGTTTGCTGCGAACTGACTGTTATACAGCTTATAATAAAAACCGCGGGATTTCATAAGTGATAAATGATCTCCTTGCTCTATAATATTTCCGTCTTTCATTACGAGTATGATATCAGCCTCTTTTATAGTAGAAAGGCGATGCGCAACAACAAAGCTTGTCCGCCCCTTCATCATTTCGGTAAATGCCCTCTGTACTCTTAACTCTGTCCTTGTATCTATAGAGCTTGTAGCCTCGTCAAGTATGAGCATAGGCGGATTGCAAAGCATTACACGCGCGATACAGATAAGCTGTCTCTGACCCTGTGAAAGATTAGAACCTTCTTCGGTTATTATTGTATCATACCCGTCGGGAAGTCTTTCAATAAAATGATGGATATGGGCTTTCCTTGCGGCAGCCTTTACTTCATCAATATCCGCATCGGGTCTGCCGTAAGCTATATTATCCCTGACGCTTGCATTGTAAAGCCAGCTTTCCTGCAAAACCATGCCGTAATTGCTTCTGAGATCGTTCCTTGACATATCATAGATGCTTTTCCCATCAATTTTAACGGTTCCGCTGTTTACGTCATAGAATCTCATAAGCAGATTTATAAGGGTCGTTTTACCGCAGCCCGTCGGACCCACAATAGCAATACGCTGACCTGCCTTTACATGAAGATTAAAATTCGTGATCAGTTTTTTTGCGGGCGTGTATGAAAAGCTGACATTCTCGATATCTATATTGCCTTTGAGATGCCTGTTTTCTTCGCAGCTTTCAGGTTCCTCACTCATATCCTCGCTGTCAAGAAATTCAAATATCCTTTTTGCACCTGCCATAGCCGCCTGTATCTGAGGAATTACTCCCGTGACCTCATTAAAAGGTTTTGTATATTGGTTTGCATAGGTTATGAACGTAGCAATGCTTCCGACTGACATCGAGCCGCCAAGAACACTCAGCGAACCAAGGATAGTAACAGCAGATGTAACAAGGCTGTTTACAAATCTTGTACTGGGGTTTGCAAGGGAGGAATACCACTGGGACTTCTGACCGCATACACGCAGTCTTTCATTTATTTCCGCAAAATCCTCATAGGATCTTTCTTCATATACAAAGGCTTTGACAAGCTTCTGCTGTCCTATATATTCATCAACGTAGGAGCTTATCTCGCCCTGAAGCTGAGATTGCTTCAAAAACTGTTTGCGTGATATTTTTGTTATAAAAGCGGCAACAAACATAGAAAGAGGAGTGATTATCACTACAGCTATTGCAATGGTAACACTTATGTACATCATAAAAACAAGCGTACATACTATCATAACGATACCCGAAAACAGCTGAGTGATTCCCTGCATCAGACCGTCCCCTACGCTGTCCGCATCATTTATCATACGGCTTATAAGATCGCCGTGAGGAGTTCTGTCAATTACCGAAAGTGGTACGGTGCTCCATTTTATATATATAAGCCTGCGCAGATCACGGACAGTAAAGTAAACTACCGTATTTGTACACATATTCATCAGCCACTGGAAAACACCCGAACATACGGCAGCAACGCCTACGCCGAGCAGAAGACTTCCAACAGCCGCAAAATCAACTTTACCCGGGCCGATGGCATTATCTATCGCATAACCGACAAGAACAGGCGCAATAAGATTAAGACCAACATATATGACCGCAAATATCAGTGCAGCAGCTATCTGCCCCATATACGGGCGGCAGTATTTAAGAAGCCGTGGAAGTGTTTTTTCTTCTATCGGCTTTCTTTTAAGCTTTTTCACTCAGACACTCTCCTTTAATATGCAGATTATCATTGCTTTTCAGCTCCCTGAGATATACATATTTCCCTGTACAGTTCACAGTTTTCAAGCAATTCCTTATGTGTTCCCTGACCCACAAGCTCAGAGTTTTCAAGCACAAGTATCTTATCGGAATCTCTGACGGCAGAAACACGCTGAGAAATAATAAACACTGTCATTCCTTTTATTGCTGCAAGCTCCCGTCTCAGCGCCGCATCAGTCGCCATATCAAGAGCGCTTGCGCTGTCGTCAAGTATAAGAATTTCCGGATCTCCCACCAAAGCCCTTGCTATAGTAAGTCTTTGTTTCTGACCGCCCGAAAAATTTCCTCCGCCTGCCGTAACCTCGCTGTCTGTACCTTCCGGAAGCTTTGAAACAAATTCATAGGACTGAGATATTTTCAGAGCCTTATTTATCTTTTCATCATCTGCATTTTTGTTGCCCCACAAAAGATTGGAACGAATAGTACCGCTTTGAAGTACTGCCTTCTGGGGTACTATACCCATATTTCCTCTGAGCTGTCTGAAAGAATACTCTTTTGCGTTGATTCCGTTTACAAGTACTTCACCCTTCCTCGGGTCATAGAATCTGGGAATAAGATTAATGAGAGTAGTCTTACCGGATCCGGTACCGCCGATTATTCCGATCGTTTGTCCCTTCCGAGCTGTAAAAGATATATCTTTTACAGCATCTCCTCCGTCGCCGTATCCGAAGGAAACGTTTCTGAATTCAACAGCAGGCGCACCGCTTACCGTATCAATAGTATCGTTGGTTTTTTCGGTAACAGAAGGTTGGGTATCAAACACCTCATTAACTCTTGAAGCGCTTGCAAAAGCTTTTGTGAAAATTACGACAAGATTTGAAACAACTATCATAGCAAGAAGTATCTGGGTCATATAATTGACAAGTGCTATGATCTCCCCGGTTTGCAACTGACCCACATTTACTTTTACGGCGCCAAACCAGACTATGGCTATTATAGCAGCCTGAGAAATAACGTATGTAACGGGACTAAGAAGTGCCGATATCCGGCCTACGCGCGCAGAAGTATCCGCAAGCTCTCTGTTTGCTTTTTCAAATACGGCTTCATCCTCTTCCTGCTTATTGAATGCGCGAATAACACGGTTGCCGGAAAGATTTTCTCTTGAAAGAAGTGAAACCCTATCAAGTTTTTTCTGCATATCCTTAAAATAAGGCACGGAACGGTTCATAACGATATATAGAACAAATGCGATCAGCGGAGAAGCCACAAAAAATATCAAAGACATTTTCAGATCTATAGTACACGCCATCACTAACGCGCCTATAACGAGAAAGGGTGCGCGAATTACAAGTCGTATAAGCATAGCGACAGCAAGCTGAAGCTGATTTATATCGCTTGTCATTCTTGTAATAAGCGAAGGTGTTCCTATTTTGTCAAGTTCGGCATGAGAAAAAGAATTAATATGACGGAACATTGCATTACGCAGTTTTGTCCCGAACCCCTGAGAAGTGACAGAAGCAGATTTCTGGCATACAAGCGCAAAGGAAAGCCCCAGTGCCCCCATTGCAACCATAAGTAAGCCGTGACTTATAACATAATCTGCGTTACCCTTCAGTACACCGTTATCTATGATATCAGCAGTCACCAAAGGAATAAAAAGTTCAAGTACTGCCTCGGTAAGCTTGCACAGAGGACCAATGATCAAGAGTATCACATAATCCTTCAAAAACCTTCTGAGACGTATCATCAGATCATCCTTCCAAATTTATAATAACACTATTTTACTACAATTTTGTTCAATTATCAATAGATGTATATTTATCATCACGAAATTTTTATCTATAATTCTTAGGAAAGGAACAGATCATGAAAAAGAAACTCTTTTTTAAAAACATAATAATCATGTCTGTCTCATCACTACTGATACGCAGCATAGGAATGTTTTTCACGATCAGAATAGCAGCAGTTATGGGAACCGAAATGCTCGGAAGATACAGGCTGGTCATAAGTATTTATGCATTTTTTCTTCTCATTTGTACTTCGGGAGTATCAGTCACTGTCACAAGGATAACAGGAGAATTGCTTGCTAAAGAAGAATATGGCAAAGCTTCATATGTGCGGGATCGCTGGCTGCTTATTTCTTTCGTTGCAGGTTTAATACTGTTTTCAATTATGTCAGCTGCATCGTTCATCCTCCCTTCTGATTTTTTCGGGGAAGGCGCTGTTTCGTCATTCCGGATACTCGGTGTATCTTTACCTTTTGCATCCTGTTCTGCGGCATTAAGAGGGTATTTTACAGCTAAAAGAAAACCGAAATTCCTTATTAAAGCCAAAATCCGCATTAATTCAAAGTTTTAACACCTATAACTTCTTTGAAACTATTGTACATTGTGTGTAATATTGTGTGTATTTATATAAAAAGTAATAGCCCCTGTAAGAGCCTACAAAAACTCTTACAGGGGCTGGTTTTTTACTTCTTCCCTTCCACAATAAACGCATCTGAAAAGCCTGCCTTTTTGACTGCTTCAAGATAAGCGTCCGCATTCTTTTTCTCGGCGAATGCCCCGAC
>CACWRT010000035.1 GCA_902763365.1 uncultured Ruminococcus sp. | reverse complement strand
TGTTTTTGTTTTACGAGCTGATTTCTGAATCAAAGCTTGATGACTGATAGCAAGGCATAGCTGTATGTACGCTTTTACCTCACCTGCATGAAGCGTTGAGTTGAACAAGCGAAACTCGATAGTTCCCTTGTTAAATACGCTATGCAGATTCAAGCCTCTGTAACGAGATTCATCGTAATGACGATAGCTGTAATCGCCGCCGTCATACCACTTTGACTTAACTTCGTCAAGCGTCAGCGGCGGCTTGCTATTCATTTCTTCGAGAAACCTTGTGTCCATCTTCTTGCAGTAGCGCTCACGGGCAACATCAATTCTCAGTGTCTTGTATAGCAGATCCTCTTTCGATGCCATGATATTAACGATATTACGCAGCGTTTTTGCTGTGTGCGGTGCTGCATTGACATGCACGTGAATTCCGCATGACGAATTAACCCTTGCACCTGCGGCTCGGAGCTTTCGCACAAGCTCCTGAATCGTTTCAATGTCCTCGTAATGACATATCGGAGAAACAAATTCTACTGAATACAGCTTGCTCGCACCTCTGCCGTTTCTGTCGGTGCAACGGAGGCTTGCATCGCTCACCACCTTCCATTGACGGTCATCGCCGTCACGGACGGTATATGCGTCATAGACTCCCCCGACATGAGTTGCCGTTGTATTAAAATAACCGGCGATCACCCTTGCAGCCGTGCTGCGAGTGATGCCGGTCATTTCTATTTCTATGCCAAATTGCTGTGTCCTCATTCTTCGATGTTAGTCACAAAATGCTTTATCAAGCAGTTCCAGCCCGTAGGTCTTTACATCACCGTTCACTGCGTCAAATATCCACTCTCCGACACTTCTGTCGTTTCCGAGCTTGTCAAACACATTCGCAGAGATGATCGTATGCTGGGTATTATGGGTTTCTGCATCTTCTCCGCAGCTCCAGATATAAATGCCCACATCGGGGATATTCGTCTGCAAGTCGTTCACCATTTCTTTCAGATCACGCTGAAAGTGATCGCCAAGCTCTTTTGTCTTATCCATTTTTCCGCTGTCGATATAAGACTGATACTGCATCAGGGTATCATCACGGTAGGAGCAGTCAAAGAGTATTTTCACGCTGTCACCACGCTTTTCGTGGAGTGCGGTCAGACTGTCAAGGACAAGGTTGTTTGTGGTCAGCCTGTCTGATATTTCAGTAGGAGCTTTCCACAGATCCACAGCCGTTTCGTGCCAGCCGTCATAAAGCAGGAGCGAGCTGTCCACACAGACGGTCACATTTTCAGCGCTGGGAAAACGGTCGATCACATCGTCAGCCAACAAGGAGGTCGCAAATCCGCCTGCCGAAAAGCCTGTTACAAGCAGCGTGTCAGGCTCTCCGATATACTGCTTGACCTGTTCCACATAAGCGGAGTAATTGCTGTATCCTGTGTGATACACAGTCTTTTTGCCCTCATAAGTTCCCGTGCCTGCGTGAAAATCGCCGGTCGCATAGGGGATCACGATAAAGCTCCAGTCCTTGAACGGATTATCCTCCGCTGTGCTGCCGATACCGCCCTGTGCGACAAAGTCCTGTGCCGTCATATTTGTCGCATAGAACTTATTACCGCCCTCAGAAGTCTCAGGAGTGATGCTCACACCGCCGCCGAAGAAATACACAACCACCTTGTTTTCCGTACCCTTGCGGAAGATGCCGTGCCATTCACTGCCGTCCGAGGACTTTGCACCGTCCACCTCAACCTCGTACCACTTGCCGATCTCAGGCTCGCCTTTGAGCTTCGGGAATGTTTTGAGAAATGTCAGCTTCAGAAGAATAAAAATGCCTATTGCGATCACTAAAATGATAATGCCGATGATGATAAGCAGCTTTTTCAGTCTGCTTTTCGGTTTTACGTTCTCCATGACTACTCCTCCTCTTATGTATTCGTTTCAAGAAATGCAAGCACTCTGTCAAATGCGTCCTTTGCCGTCGCATCGTTTCTTTCATTTGCTACGAAGCAATGGGGTTTTTCCTCGCCCTTTTCTGCATATGGATCAACAAGTTCGTTCCTGACACCAAGAGCATCGAGTTTATCGTGCATTTCGTTCATATCGTAACGGTATTCACTGCCGAGCATGATCGAGGGCGGATAATCACTTGTCATGTGTGGAATACAGTCATAGCGGTTCAGCTCGTCCTTGTTTAAGAAAATCGAGCCTTTCACATAGTTGCCCACAAGAAATTTGCAGGCAAGCGTAAAGCTCTCATAGTCAAGCGGAGCATCATCAGCCACGATCGCACATACCTGTTCGGGAGCAAGTGCAGGAGATATACCGAGCAATTCGGCGTATTCGGGTGCTGTGATAACAGTTCCCATCTGGCATGACATGATCGCTCCTGCCGAAGAACCCATTAGAATGACCCGATCCATGTTCAGATGATATTCCTCGCTATGCTCCATAATGTAGGAAAATGCCTGATCTGCCTGAATCAACGGAACAGGAAAATGTGCATCATTAACGAGTGCATAGTCCACATTTACGATGTTATATCCCTGAGCGCACAGGTCATCAAGCAGATATGTCGCTTCACTTGCAGCAAGAGGATCGCCCATGTTCTTACTGCCGGCAAAGAAACCGCCGCCGTGAAAATAGAAAAGCGTAGGTCTGTCAGCTTCAAGATTTTCATCAGGATAGGTGATATCAAGAAAGCTGTTGGGATAATCTGTTGAATAGTTGAGCTCACTGATAAGATACTGCCCGTTTTCTTTCAAGCCGTTGACAGGATCATATAAAGGCTGGTATGAGTTAAGCGGCTTTCCGTTATCCGCCATATTCTGAAGAAAGCCGATAACTATCTGGGTGTTCGCAGCACATATAAAAAATAATACAAGACCTGAAACTATCAATACTGCAATGATAATACCAAAGATTTTGAATGTTTTTTTTACCTTTGCTTTACTCATGTTCATACCCTCCAAACAGTTGACAAGTATTAGTTTTAATGATACTATAATATCATCGAAATTTGTCGAAGTCAATATAATTGAAAAAATGATACTATTCGGGAGAAATAGTATCATTCAACGAGGAGAACATAAAATGTCTGATTATGTTGTAACATCATATGGAAATGCACTGTTTGAACTTATGAAAAGGAAGAATATCGAAAAAATAACGGTCGATGAGCTGTGCGAAACAGGCGGAATCGGCAGAGCAACCTATTTTCGTAATTTCAAATCTAAGGACGAAATCATCACAGCTTACTTTATTATGAAATGGAGGGAATACGAGAAAAAACACAAACTAAAGGAACACAAGCTGAATGACATTTATCGTGTGAGCAGATATTTTGAATTCTGCTATTCTATGCGGATGATTAATGATCTGATCTTCGCTCAAGGGCATCAAGGTGCAATTCTCAGTGCCTATGAAACGATAATGACAGACAGTGATACCGACACTATTGTGGATAATTATGAAACCTACTATATGGCATACGGCTTATTCGGAATACTGATAAAATGGGCAAAAAGCGGCTACGATAAACCACCACAGGAGCTTGCTGAGATTGTGGTGGAAAGAATATTAAACTGAGCTGAATAATAGCTGCTCCGGCGGTGTAAAAAGCTCGCCCTGTGCTGCTGCGTCATTAACATCGGCAAGGTTTGAAAAAACATCCACCAGTTCCTTAAGCTCCATTTTTGCTGTGATCATTTCGATTGTCATAGTGATTACCTCCGATTTGATTCTTCAGTCTGCGTTTTGCAACGCTCGTTTCTTACTTCAATTACAATTATAAAGAAACAATCAGGATAAAACAATGGGCAGATTTTTTGAATCGGTTACTTAGGAAACTCTTTCTCAAAAAGGGTTACTTAATTATTTGATGAATAAAAAATTTTAGTGCTTGCGGATAGGCAACACAAAAACTCCTGACGGTTCTGTGGCATTCCTAAGTTTTTATGGACATTGAGAAAGTATTTTGATATAATCATTGTAGCATAAATCAGAATCAGGTCATCAGATGAAATATGTTTTTGATAAAGAATTACAGGAAGCAACTATCATTAAACGCAACTCTCAGTTTACAATGAATGTTGATATTGATGGTACAATCGTGAAGTGTCACTGCCCTGCTACAACAAGAATAGGCGATGTTGACCTTGCCGGAGTCAAATGCCTTGTGTCCGAGAGCGATGATCCTAAACGCAAGCTGAAATATACTGTTGAAGCGGTGTCATTCGATGATCCCGACAGCAAGGATAAAAACTGGATAGGTATTAATCTGATCCTCTCCAATCGCATAGTTGAATTTTTACTCAATACCCATCAGCTTGATGAAATGGTTTCCGGCTATGACGAAGTAAGGCGTGAAGTGTTTCTCGGCATTTCAAAGCTTGATTTCCTCGTTGGAAATACATATCTTGAAGTCAAAACGCCGCTGACTACCGTAAATGTAAAATACGGCGGTCAAATCAAGACCAAAAAAGTTACTCCCTTTTCATCCACTGACAGAATGGTTAAGCACGTGAGGGAATTAGCATCGGCAATATTCTCGGTTATCGCTCCGTCATAAACAAGACCAAATTTATTTCGTTTTTGACCTATTTTATTGATAAGGTTATCTTTTTATGATATACTGATAACAGAGATTTGCAAGGTTTATTGTGACAGTAAGAAGGTGATAAGTATGCTGACATATCTTAAAGGAGATTTGCTGTCAAGTCCTGCACAGGTACAAGTTAATCCCGTAAATACTGTTGGTGTAATGGGTAAAGGAATTGCATTACAGTTCAAAAAGAAATATCCCGAAATGTTCACCGCATATCAGAGAGTTTGCGAAAAGCAGCAGCTTGACACAGGAAAACTATACTTATGGAAATCCCCTGAAAAATGGGTACTGATGTTCCCGACAAAAAAGCATTGGCGAAATCCGTCAAGAATGGAATATATCGAAAGCGGGCTTCAAAAGTTTGTTGATAATCATGAAAGACTTGGTATTATGTCGATAGCTTTTCCGAAACTTGGTTGCGGCAATGGTGGCTTGGAATGGTCAGCTGTAAAGCTCGTAATGGAAAAATATCTCTGTCCTTTGCCGATAGACATTTTTGTTTACGAATAGTATTTAATTGTTTCCGCAGATTATGTTTTTACTTCATCACAACTATTCAAACAATAATACTTGCACACACACTGAATTCATAGTATAATATTATTGAGGAAGTGTATAATAAAAGGAGAGTAACGCCGTTGGCACTTTTGACAAATCCACTAACGCCTGAAGAACAGCATCAAAAAGATCTGGAAACTCTTGAAAAACTGCGAATTCTTGATGATACCCTTATGCGGGAAGTTTTCAGGAATAATTTAGAGCTTGCACAGTTTATGCTTCGTATTATTATCGGCAAACCCGACTTAGTTCTTACAAAAGAAGAAACACAGTATGATTTACAGCATTTGTTCGGCAGCCGTTCCATTACACTTGATGTATTCGGTGAGGACAGCGATGGAAAACAATATGACTGTGAAGTACAGATAGCGGATGACGGAGCAAATACACACAGAGCAAGGTATCACTCAGCAGCAATGGATGTTGATAATCTGAAAATCAGAGAAGATTTCAGAAGCCTGCCGGATACCTATGTGATATTTATTACTGAAAACGATGTATGGGGTGAAGGACAGCCTATCTACCTGATAGATCGTATCAACACCACAACAGGCAAACACTTTGACGATGGTGAACATATCATCTATGTCAACGGTGCTTATGACAACAAGGACGATACATCAGACCTTGCAAAGCTGATACACGATTTCAGATGTAAAAAGGCTGATGAAATGGTTTTAACCCCGTTTGCAGACATAATGAAATTTCTGAAAGAAACACCGAAAGGAGTGGATCGTATGTGTAAGATTATGGAAGAAAGAGTAAGAGATACTGAGTATCGGTATAGTATTAATTTTGCAGTCAAACTTCTGAAAAGAGGAAAAGATACAATCGAGGAAATTGCCGAATTAACAGGTCTTACTATCGAAATTGTAAAACAGATTAATGAAGAATTAAAAGGTATTCCTGCATAAGGTGGATCGTATGTGTAAGGTTATGGAAGAAAGAGAAGAAGAAAGAGTAAAAAATGAAAAGATAATCATTGCAGCCAATCTTCTTAAACTCGGAACAATTTCAAGAGAAGAAATCGCAAAAGTAACAGGTCTTTCATTAGAAACGGTCAACGCACTTACAGAAGAACTAAAGGGTATTCTGGTATAAAACAAATCACTGTCCACTAAAACAACAAAGCCCTCTCCGACAACGCTACAAAGCCTTGCCGGAGAGGGTTTTTGAAGTATTTTATTCTTTGAGCCTATTCATATTGACCGTCCACAGTAATCGGCATTTCTCCATTCAGATACATATCGTAAACAGTAACAAAAGCTCCTATCTCTTTCAAAGTCAGCTTGTTTTCGAGTATAAATTTTAGTGGAAGTTCTGAGCTTTCAGACGCTCCCTGTGCATTGCTTTTTTCAATAGTCATTATTTCTGCATTCTCCTATCTTTTTCTTGGATTTTGTTTTTGAGAGTTTATCAAATCTTTATTGACATCTTTTCCTCTGCTTTTTCGGGCAATTCAAGCTGTCCTGCTTCTGATTTGTACTTTGGTGCAGGAGTATATGTAACGGCAGCACTTTCACCGATGATCGTTTCTATTGCATCAGGGAACGACTTACCCTCAACCTTGCGTAAAAAGTCAATCGTGTCACCGCCTGAAATATTTTGACTATTCCATACAAAACCTTTACGATCAGCATATACAACAAGACTGCTGTGCTGTTTGCATTGATAATACTTGCCTGCTCTTTTGAATTCCAATGATAGACTTTACAAGCAGATCGTAGAGCTGTCTTTCATCATCTGACGGTATTTCTGACAGGCTTTTCGGTACATTCATTGTCGGAATGATAGCAGGGTGACTGTCAACTTTGCTGTCATCGAAATGTCGCTTGCTGTATGCTTGCCATTCGTTTTCAGGGAGAGCATACTGACTGTATTCCGGCAGAAGAAAGAGCTTGCGGAGTGTTGCCGTTACTTCCGACTGCATACCAACAGTGTTCGTATGCATAAGTTTAGGAACAATCACTGTATCTCTGCTCACTTCATCACCGCATACCGAACAGTAAACAACCTCATCATAAGAGCCGTCTGCCTCATAGGCAGCAGGTATTTCGTTTTCTCTTACGGCTTCGGCAGGGATGTGACCTGATTCGTCATTTATCTGAAAATAAGCGCCGCTTGAAATTAGGAGCAAACAAAATTAGCCGTATGACATTCAGTGATTCCGAGTACGGCAGCAGAAAGAAAAACTTCCCCGAAACCCGCATAAATACCGGAATTCAAGGAAGTTTTTATTTTTTTACAAAGCATTTTATACCGCTCGGATCACACCGCAGGCTATCTTTTCTCCTGCATTGCCTGACGGCTGCGTACGCAAGTCATCTGCTCCATAATGAATGATCACAGTTCTGCCTATTATTTCCCTGACCCGAAACCGGCAGGTTCTGACATTCATTGAAGCTTTGCCGTTACAGGACAACAATGGCGGAAGGTCGCCGGTATGCAGCGGATGAGGGCTGTTTTGCATATCAAAGTGACTGCCAACGTTTGAAAATCCGATACCGTCACAGTTGTTTCCCTCGTGAATATGAAAGCCAAAAAAGCCCGATTCATTTTTGGGTAAGCCGGTAATTTCTGCTTTAACAAGTACGTCATTCTTTTCCTGGAAGAAAAACAATCTTCCGCTGATATTCGGATATTTTTCAGAACCTTCAATGATGGCTTTGGCATCCGGCTTTTGATTACACTGAAACATAAATACACCTCCAAAACATTCTATGAATGGTATAAGAAGTGTGATACCGGATCAGCAATAAGCAAGGGACCGAAAAACCGAGAAGTTTCAGGCTGCCATACTTTTAGTGGAATTATTCCATCATTAGTCTGAAATGATCATCACAGGCTTTTTCAAGCGCCTTTACTATTATCTTTAATGTTCTTATGCGGGCATATTTTTTGTCGTTGGATTCAATTATATACCACGGTGCATTTTTTGTGCTTGTTTTCTGAAGCATTTCATCAACTGCGATCTCATACTGATCCCATTTTTCACGATTCCGCCAGTCTTCATCCGTAATCTTCCACTGTTTCTCGGGAGTATTCTGCCTTTCCGTAAAACGTGCCAACTGAGTTTCTTTATCTATATGTATCCAGAATTTCAGTACTACTGCGCCCCAGTCTGTGAGCATTCTCTCAAATTCATTTATCTCATTATAAGCACGTTTCCAGTCGTTTTCACTGCAGAAGCCTTCAAGCCTTTCTACCATTACACGACCGTACCATGTTCTGTCAAATATACAGATATGTCCCGTCCTTGGAAGCCTTGTCCAGAACCTCCACAGGTACTGACGATTAAGCTCATGCGGAAGCGGCGACGCAATAGGATTAACGTCAAATCCTCTGGGATCAAGCGGATATGCCACCCTGCGGATATTGCCGCCCTTTCCTGCCGCATCCCAGCCTTCATAGCAAAGAATTACAGGTATCTTCTTGCGGTATATTATATTATGCAGTTCGCTCAGTCTTGCCTGAAGCCTTTTAAGCTCGCTCTTATACTCTTCATCCTCGATATGCGACGAAAGGTCAACCTCGCTCAGTTTTGGCATTTTCTTGAGAGGAAATTCTTCTTCAAACGGCTTGCCTTTATAACGTCCCGAATCAAGACCGCTGTTTATTTCTTCCACAAGCAGCTTCATTGAGTCCCTGACGGCAGTTTTCCTTCTGCTTCCGTCAAGTATATGCCACTGTGCCGTCTCCCCTGTTTTTTTCATAAATTCATCGTATGTTTCTTTAAAGCGTTTATACTCCTTATGCTGCCACAGATCTTCCTCGGTTACTCTCCACTCTGTTTCGGGAGCTTCGGTAAGTGTACGCAGACGATCAAATTGTTCGTCCTTATCTATATGCAGAAAGATTTTTAAAATAAGATAACCGCTGTCTTTCAGCTGCCGTTCAAATTCACTTACCTGCCTCAATCTGCGGCGGTATTCTTCTCTGGTTATCTCATGACGCAAAAACTTGCGTACTACATTTTCCATCCACCCCGAATCAAGAAATGTTATTTTGCCGTTTTCGGGTATAGATTTAAAATACTGATACAAAAACGGATATCTCTCTTCGCTTTCGTGGATAACTACAGGCGATTCTACTCGATAGAAACGCGGGTCGATCTCACTGATAAGCTCTTTAATAAGACTCCCCTTTCCTGCTGCTGCCCAGCCTTCAATTAGCACAATTACAGGCAGCTTTGCACTCATCAGTTTCTGCTGCTGAGCCATAAGCTCAGCTCTCAATGTCTTCAGTTCAGCAGAAAGTGCTTCCTTATCCTCCTTCTTTTTCTTTGTAAAGTTTTTAAGCATACTTGACCACCCTTTCCTAAGAAAATGAATTATATATTATATGATCTTTGAAAATTGATTTCTGTGAGCGAGCCGCCGGCACAACCCTGGATCTATAACGCCGGGAGCGCTCAGAATTCACCGCCTACATATCAGCCTATTTTGAAAGACTCGGCAACAAAAACAGCTTTTGCCGAAAAAACAACATACTACAAGCTTTGAGCTTGTTGCTTTGGGCTTTTAACTGCTAATCCGTTTTAGCTGCGAAGCTGCTCTGCGCTGATCTTACCGTTTTTGAGGACTACTGTTCTGCTGCTGTATGAGGCACACTCTGCGGAGTGTGTCACCTGAAGAATAGTGATACCTTTTTCCTGATTAAGCTTTTTAAACAGCTGCATTATTTCTGCACCTGAAGCCGAATCAAGGTTTCCTGTAGGTTCATCTGCAAGGATAATGGAAGGTTCTCCGAGAACTGCTCTTACAATAGCAACTCTCTGCTGCTGACCGCCCGAAAGCTGAGAAGGATAGGAGTTTCTTTTATTTTGAAGACCTGTAATTTCAAGCAATTCTTCATATTTTTCTTTATAGTCGGCTGTTTTTCTCCCGCTCATTTCTATAGGTAAAAGAATATTGTCTTCAACGGTAAGGTTAGCTGCAAGATTATAGAACTGGAAAACAAATCCCATATTTTTACATCTCAGTTCAGACAGCTGTTTGTCATTCATTTTAGTGATGCTTTTTCCATCAACAAGTATATCCCCTTTAAAATCCCTGTCAAGACCGCCGATAAGATAAAGCATGGTTGACTTTCCGCTGCCGGATTCTCCCATAAGGGATACAAAACTGCCCTTTTCTATCTCAAGATCTGCCCCGTCAAGCACTGTCTGGGCAGTTTCTCCTTTACCAAAGGATTTATATATATTTTTTGCACTGATTACTATACTGTTCTCATTCATTATTAGATCCTCCTCGTATTTAGTCGGCACTTGTTTTTATTTCTTCGGATATATTCATTTTTGAAAGAAGTCTTACAGGCTTAACAGCTGTTATCAAAAGTATCAGGAATACTGCGATACCTGAAACTACTGCTGTATAAACAGGCTGTACAAGCGGAACACTCATTTCAAGAAGCGAGAGTGCTTTGGATATGATATTCAGAAAATACAGTCCGAAAAGAACGGATGCAATGCAGGATAATCCTGCCGTAAACAGGGTCTCAAGTATAATAAGCTTTCTTAGTTTGCTTTTGCTCATGGAGGTTGAATAGTATATTGCATATTTTCTTCTTGACTGTTCAAATCCCATGATCATATTGCTGAAAGTTCCCGACAAAGCAAGCGCTGTTCCCAGAACAATAATTGCATAGATCACATACAGTATACTGTACATACTTTCGTAGGCTTCCTCGTTAAACTGTTCTATAGTTTCGATCTGTGTCGTATCGTCGGACAGAGAAGAATGAAGTATATCAAGAACCTGAGCTTGTGTTCCCGGTTTTGTTTTTATTAGAATTGTTGATGGTCTGTCAAAATAAACTTTTTTATATGTATCAAGATTGATCATTATAGTATTACCCATACTGTTGAAACGTCCCGCATCACAAAGCGATTTGATCTTTAACGTAAGTTCACATGGAAGAAATTTCTCTGTTTTCAGCCCAAGCTTTATTTCATCTCCGACATTGAGTGAAAGCTTTGAAGCAAGTATTTTATCTACTACAGCCTCATTTTCGGAAAGCTTGTCCGGACAGCCGTCAATTCCTGTAAAAAACTTGAATCCGCTGTTGTCATATCCTACAACAGTAAAGTTTCTTTTTTCACCATTAAGTACACCGATATAATCATAGGTTAGGACATTGTAATATATTTTTTCCATTTCTTCAACATCATCTATATTTTTCATAACAAAATCATATCTGTCACCGTCAGATTCCGGTGAATTGATTATCAGGTCGCCCTGATAAACAGGTTCGGTAAAGAAAGATGATATGGAGAAAGAAAGAACCGAAACAGCAATTGTAAGTGATATTGCGGAGACAATCAACTGAAAAGACGAAATACTGCTTTTCTTGGATGATATTTCTTTAGCTGCAAGCTTTGCTGTAGGCAATCCCAGTTTTCCGAAAATAAGGGCAAATATTTTTGATACCAGCTTTACTATAACAGGCAGCATAAGAACAGCGCCTACAGCCGAACATAAGGCTGCCAATACCACCATTGAAAAATCATCAAAAAGATTATACACAGCTGTTCCTGCGGCAAGGAGAAGTATGCCTAAAACGGTAAAAATCACAGAAGGAGTATACGCTGTTTCTCTTGTGCCGAAAATTATATCACGGACAGGCTTTCGGGCTGCTTTCATAATTGCGGCTATGGTAAACAGACATTGAATAAGAACTGCTCCGGCAATTACTGCAAGTATCGTCAAGGGCGTTATACCGTCATTAACTTCTGTAACAAGATCTCCCGAAGGTCCAAAAATATCAAGTCCGCCCGAAGCCCTGAAAGGTAAAAACAGTATAGTTCCGATAACTCCGCCGCACAGTCCGTAAAATGCACTTTCACACAGGAGGATCATACCTGTTCCGCCAATGCTACCGCCTATACTTCTGAGCATACCCACCAGCGACATTCGTTCATTAATGATATGCTTTGACATAGATACAACTATAAAGCAGACCATCAGGAATACCACTGCAAAAATGAGATAGTAAATGCTGAGTGTACTCATCATAGTTTCATCGGAGTCATTTGATGTAGTACCGAAAATATACATTTCAGGATATTTTTCGCTCAGAGAGGCTATGGTATCGGCTACCATATCGTCGGGCATATCTATCAGCATTGTTGTATAGGAATCCTTATCTCTTCCCGCTATTTCATTTGCAACTTCGGGAGTTGTAATTATAGCGGAAGTGTTGTCACGCAGAAATCTTGAGGGTATCGCAATATCCAGAATTTCATATTTATATTCTTTTCCGCCGCTGCCCTCTATACGCATATCAAATCCGACTTCTTCCTCAAATCTTTCGGAAACGGATTTTGTAACAGTTATACCGTCTTCAGTCGGATAGGCCTTGTCAAGCAACTTCATCTCATAAGCCTTCTGCGTATCCATTCCGATAATGGTTATTCCGACCTGATTGACATAATTGAAGTATTTATGGTTCGGGGCAGTCATTGTGATACCGGAGAGCGTATAGGTCAGTACGTTGCCCTCGGGGGGGATATCCTCTTCATTGATTTTAGCGGATGCGGAATCGCCGTAGATCATTATGTCAGCGTCACCGAAATTTGATCTGAAAAAATCGTGAAGCGCATTTTTGGATGAATTTACACCGGAGATACTGAACAGTGCTGTAAAAGTCGCCGCTGTCAGAGAAAGAATGATTATGAATGTACGCAATGGTTTACCGAATACATTTTTTAGTATCAATTTTGTTCTTATCATAATTTCTCACCATACTTATCATTATGTGTCAGTTTATTACAATCCGAAAACTTTAAAAGAAACTAAGGAGCAAGGAATAAAACCCAAGCCGCCATACTCTGAGCTCTGAGCCCTGAGCTTTAAATCTACCACACTTTTATTCTGTTTTCTTTATCGATATACATTTTCTGTGACTGATCGACATCATATACTTCATAGAAGCTGTCGCATGAAGATACAACAGCGTTCACTCTTGCTTCGGCAGGACTGTGAATATCAGAGTATATCCTATCTATGGCGTTGACTGTCATTTCAAGGGATGCCCATTGTTCTGCATAACCTTCAAATATCTTTTTGAGTTTGCTTTTATCTTTTGTAACAGAGATAACACACTGGAATCCGCCGATATCTGCTAAGTTTTCCGCAAGAGTCATTTTGCCGTTTATGTTGTAGATATCAAGAATTTTGTAATTGCTGTAATACTCTTCAGCCTTAACCATTACCTCATTATAAGCCCTGGTATCTTGTTCTGATATCCACTTATCGTTGTAGCATCCGTTTTCATCATAACAGAATCCGTTGGAATCAAAGGCATGGTTCATTTCATGCGCTATGGTATGACCGAGTTTTCCAAGGTTTTTATACTCTCCGTCCGACGGTGAAAAAGATGCCGGACTAAGCATTGCTGCGGGTATCGTCACAGTATTCAAAGACGGATCGTACTGTGCATTTACAGTTATCGGGTTCATTCCCCATTCATTTCTGTCAACTTTTGTAGAAAGCTTTTTCTTTGATTCCTTGACCTGAGTTTTCATAATGCTGATGTAATTTCCGATCAGATCACCGCCGTTTTTTGCGGAAGTGATTTTGTAGGGTGACTTGCTGTTTTTATTATATCCGACGAGAAAAATCATATTGTCAAGCTTTTTGGTGAATTTTTTCTTTGTATCGTCGCTGAGTCTTGAACAATCATTTATGAGAGTGCGGCATGAGGTTTTTATATCATCCAGCATTTTTTCAGCCTGATCCATAACTTTTTCGGTACAGATCTGTTCCCCGTAAAGATAGCCGACTTCTTCGCCTAAAACTGTTGAAACAAATTCTTTTGCCAAATCTTCCTTTTTTGCTCCATTGGTTGAAAACGCCGTGATTTGTTCGGAAATTGAAGGAGGCATCACTTTTCCGTAAGCAAACATCATGCAGGTCAGCAAATAATCTTTAAGCACCTGAATATTATCATTTGTCATGTATTCATTTATTTTTTTTGACTGTTCCACATCCATAACAATAATTTCATCACTTTCAAAGCCATAGGAATCCATAAGTTTCTTTGTGTTGATATTGCTGAAAAGCTCTGAAAAAGACTGTGTCGTATATGGATGATAAATTGCAGCCATATTCTGTGTAAGATCGGAGTCCATTGCCGAGCGCATTATATCATCGACCATTTTTACAACATTTGTTGCTCTGCTTTTAGCCTGTTCACGGTCAACGTTAAGCGCAACAAGCGTGTCTCTTGCAAGATCACCCAGACTTTCCGATCCGTTTTCGGTTTTCGTAAAGTTTTCCTTCATATTTCCGAGAGTGTTCATATTACAAAGATAAAGGCTGTATTTTGACGTATCATAGGTATCGGGGTAGGCATTGAAAGTAAACATGGTTCTTATGTTGTATTCATTGTAAAGTTTTCCCATTACATCTGTTAGTTCATCAATTGTTTTACAGTCTTCGATCATTTCTTTTGTTTTAAGAACGGAATCCGCGCCTTTTTTCTCTCTTGCATCGGTATCAAGGTATTGTTTGTATAAGTCGCTTATCATTTGTTCTCTGCTTCCGTCCTGCTGTTCTGATTCTTTACATACTTCAATGATAACAGATACAGCTATTTCCATTTCATCCTCTATTTTGTCCATTGTTCCAAAGCTGTTTCTTCCATAAGGAATTTGTCCTTTTTCGAGATAATCTTTATTTATATAACCGTAAAAGTTATCTCCTGCATCGGGAGTTTCAGCCTCTTCTTCCGTGTCAATATCATAAGGCTCAGGTATGGCAGGCTGCTCATCAATACATGACGGCATAACCAAAAGCATCATCAAAGCAAGTATGCAGCTTATATATTTTTGTTTCATTTTTTTCATCCTTTCTTGATTTTTTGTTGTTTTTAGTTTAACAAAAAAGTAAAATTATATATAATAATAACATATTTTTTGCCAATCATCAATAGTGATTATGAATTATTATGTAATTTTTTGTTATAATTTTACATAAAAATCCCGACGGGATCCGTCGGGACAGAATAAGGTGATTATTTGTTTTTCTTAGGTCTTGCTGATTCGGGAACGCGATCCAGTATATAGTTAAGCACAAAGTCAAAATCTTCGGGATAAGCGTAAACCTGGTTTTTTTCAAATAATTCGTTAACTTTGATAAGACCGAATTTTCTGCGTACCTTAACCTTTCTTACTATTTTAAAATCGGATGACATTTCTGAACGGGCTGAGTTCAGACCTGCCCCCATTGTTGATAGATTTCCTGTCAGTGCGCCTGCAACGAAAGCGGAGCGGGAAATCTTCATGGCTTTTTTTGCCTGTTCGGGGATCTGTTTATGAGTTATACCGTTTTCGTCCATTTCAAAAATAACAGAGTATTTTCCGCCCATAATTGCTGCGTAAATAAGATAACCCAAAGCTGTCACAATAGTCATACCGATCATGAAATAACCGCAGAATTTCAGATTATCAATAATTGTTTCAAAGTCAAGATTATCTCGAAAAGCGTCTGCAATAAAAACGAAGATAAATATGCCTAAAAAAATAAAGAAAAATATTTTCCAAATGAGAAAATATATAACAGGATTTTTCAAGAGATTCAGATCATAGTTCCAGCGATACTTGCCGTCATCACATAGAATAATATGCTCTGAAATCCGCTGACCTTCATTCAGCGTTTTTCTGACAGCAGTTTTTCTTTTTTTAGTTTGCTCATCAATTACGGATGAGATATCGGCGCCGCAGTCTTTGCAAAAATGTAAATTTTCATCCTGATGAGAACCGCAGAACGGACAAAACATAAAACCACATCCTTTTAAAAAATAACTGAACCATAATTTGTCAAGTTTATGATAACTATATTATATCATTAATATACAATAAATCAACATATATATGTCATCTGATGCCGGCGAGCCGCCGGTCCCGTAACGCGGGGGTCGCTTCACTACGTTCCGCTCTGGGCTCGTCGCTGTAACCTTTACTTGTCGCGGTTATTACTTTTATATCGGCTTTCATTTTATATTTCTCACTCAAAGTTATTGAAAAGCTTAATTTTCCCGGAATTATTTTACACCAACTCATCTGATGCGTAAAACAAATCCCTCTCTATTTGTATATACTGTTATAAACGTAAACGTCCACTGAAATGCTCACTTAGTTCGCCCAGAGAGTAGTGAATAGTGAATAAGTTAAATAGATTGAAGTCTAAAATGATTTTGTCACTACATTCTGCCGATAGGGAAAGTAGGGGAAATAGGGAGTTTCAAAATAAAAAATTTTTTTGTGCTGTATTCTCTATAATATATACTATTTTTTCTGATTTTTCCAAAAATCAGCGGGAATAGAATTTATGGCTTCAAACTCCCTAAACTCCCTACCCTGACTGTCATTTTCACCAAAAATCCGCTGTTTATCTTGGTTGCAGGACTTATAAAGAGCGGAGAATTCATAAGCAGTAAAACAAGACGAGAGTATGAAAAAAATTATGACGACCCTTATAACGACCTCGGCAAAGTAAAGCTTACAGATGTTACAAGACACTTTTATCTTGTTACGCTTGAGATCTCATCTGACAGCAATATTGAAAATCTCAGGGCTGCATTACCGCAATTTGATGCAATAAAGAAGGTCACGGAAGATTCAGAAGATTACTTCTGCATGGATAGTGAAGGCAACTACTGGAGTCACTCGGTGTCAACAGGTGAAGCTATGAATATATACTCAGAAATGAAAACGATTGTGAGGACGCCGTGCAAGCGGCGATCCTCTGTGCATATGAGAAACTCAGCACGCTCAAAAATGAAGAGTATTTCCGCACATGGCTTGTAAGGATACTTATAAACGAATGTAACAAACAGCTTAACAGGCGCAAAAAGATCGTTAATATTGATGATTCCGATTCTATACTATTCCCGGATAATTGTAGTTAACTTATGTTAACACAAAAGAGGAGATCCTCACACAAAGGTGAAGATCCCCTGATAATTTCATTTGTTTATTGATCAGAATACCATCAACGAGAATGTCTTTGTGACTGTCTTGCCGGTACTATCCTTTACAACTACCTTTACATCATACGAATCTGATGCAGTGGGCTTGAACGAAGCTGTTGTTGCAGTTCCGAAAGCTGTTCCTACAGTAGTCCATGAGGATGCTGTAGACTTCTTATAGTAGAACGCATAAGTGTAGGGGCTTGTACCGCCGCTTGCCTTACCTGTAAGCTTTACGGTATCACCTGCTGATACTGCGTCAGCGCTGATCGTTGAAGAATTAGTGAGCGCTGTTGTCGAAGACGAAGAGGATGATGTCTTGCAAACACCCTTGAAAGACTTTGTAACTACTCTTCCTGTGCCGTCCTTGATAAGAACCTTGAACTCGTAGTTAGCAGAAGCTGTAGGCGTGATCTTAGCTGTAGTAGCTGTACCGAACTCTGTGCCTATTACCTTCCAGAGCTGGTTGCTTGATCTCTTGAAGTAGAATGCGTACTTCTTTGTACCGCTGCCGCCTGTGGATGCAGCTGTCAGTTTGAATGAACCGCCGAGTTTGATCGTTTCGGCACTTATGGTAGACTTGTTAGTAAGTGTTGAAGTTGTAGCTGTAGATTTAACTGTAAAGCCTGTCTTGCTTACCTTGTCCTTAGCATCCTTAACTCTTACGATAACATTATAAGTACCTGCTACAGGCGGATAGAATGTTGCGGTAGTAGAACCGTCATAAGGCTGACCGATTATTGTATACTCGGTTTCTGTGCTCTTCTTATAGCAGAACCAGTATTTGTAGGAACCTGCGCCGCCTGTTGCCTTACCTGTTAATGTTACAGGATAACCCTGTTCTACTGATGTTGCGCTGATCGTAGAAGTATTCTGGAGATCAGTTGTTGTTTTCTTTGTAACTTCTACAGAGAAGTTTTTACCCTTGACTGTTCCTGCACTGTCCTTAACGTTAACCTTGAAGTTATAGGTATCAGCTGCTGTAGGTGTATAGCTTGCTGTAGCTGTTTTGCTGTAATTTGAGATCGTTGTCCAGCTTGAATCATCAGACTTCTTGTAATAGAAAGCATAAGTATACGGTGTTGTACCGCCTGTTGCCTTAGCTGTAAGCTTTACAGCAGTTCCCGTAGTAACGCTTGTGGAGCTTATAGTCGAATTGTTCACAAGAGTCTGTGTATCATCGCCGCCGGATGTAGTTACTGTAACTTTAGAAGTTGCAGTCTTGCCGTTGTTTGACTTGACTGTTATTGTTGCAGTACCTGCTGCTTTTGCTGTTACAACACCTGCGCTTGATACTGTAGCTACTGAAGTGTTGCTCGAAGAATATGTCAATGTCTTGTTTGTTGCGTTAGATGGCGAAACAGAACCTGTAAGTGTACCTGTCTTTCCTACTTTAAGTGAAAGACTTGTGGGTGAAACGGAAACTGAAGTAACGTCTACTGTTTCTACCTTTTCAACAATATGGTCAAGTCCGTTTGCAGTATAATAACCCTGTTCCTTATATTCAAGGTCTGCTGTCTGTGCGCCGCTGCCGCTGTTGAATACGCACATCAATGTAGAAATGGTATTCTTATACTCAAAGCTGTATACGCCTTCGCCCATATCTGTCATCTTTGTGCCCGGCCAGCCTGCGCCTACTGTTGAATCGGTTGCCTTATCATACAGGTAGATATAAGCATCTCCCCAGCCTGACGGCTTTTCAAAGTATACACCATTATCAACAGTTGTAAACTGCTTGGGTGTTACGGTTACTGTACAGCTTGCGCTGAATCCGTTGAAGGTAGAAGCTGTAATAGTTGCTGTACCCTCTTTTACAGCCGTAACTGTACCGCTGCTGTTAACGGTTGCTACTGCGCTGTTATCTGTTGTCCATGTTACGGTCTTGTTTGTAGCATCAGTGGGTTTCACTGTTGCTGTAAGATGTCCTGTTGCGCCTGCCATAAGCTCAAGCGAGGACTTGTCGAGAGTTATTCCGGTAGGTTTGACAATACTTGTATTTTCCGTTACAGTTACCTTACAGGTAGCCTTCTTGCCGTTTAAGGTTGTAGCAGTGATCGTAGCTGTACCCTTTGATACACCTATAACGTTGCCGCCGCCTACTGTTGCAACTGACTCATTGCTTGAAGTCCATGTAACTGTCTTGTTTGTAGCATTGTCGGGAGCTACTGTAGCTTTAAGAGTTGTGGACTCGCCTTCTCTTACCGATACAGATGTAGCATTGAGTGTTACGCCTGTGGGCTGAACTATTTCTATATCCTCATTGCCTATAACTGTATCTGAACCTGAACCAAGATACCTACCGTCAGGAATTACACGTCCGGGACCGTTGAGAACATATACACGAAGGTCGCCCTTTCTGCTTGCGGAAATAGACAACGAACCGCCTGATACTGTCTTGACATCGCCTGTTACAGCATCTGTATATGTACCGTTGGGAATACCTGAGAAGGTTGCGCTGCCGGATACAACTATACAAGCAAAGCTGTCTGTCTTGGAGTCTGTATAACGGCGTTTATATGCCATATTACCGCTTACGCCTTCTCTTGAATACTGACCCTTACGGAGTGCAGGGATAGCCTGACGAAGTCTGTTAAGACGGATAATATGCTGAGCAAGAGGATAGCTGAGTGTTTCAGAAACTGCACCGCTTGCATTGAAAACTGTAAAGTCGCTTGTTACTATTGAACCTTCAAGATGGTCGCCGTAGTAAGCACGTCCTGATTCGGAAAGCTTGATAAGGGGACCCTTGTCTATCAGGCAGCCCTTCTGGAACTCGATCTCCGAACCGTAGTAGATACAGGGAATACCACGGAATGTGAAGATAAGTGAAAGGTTTTCTGCCCATGTTGACTGATCGCCTGCAAAACGCTGATTTTCGGGAGCGTTATCGGGAGCATAGTCGTGAGAGTCTACATATGTAACATTCCATGTTGCATCATTATAGTACCGGTCACCGCCTACAGCCATATTAAACGCATTGGTAGCATCTCTGAAGCACCAGTGCATCGGGAAGTCAATTACACTAAGACCTGAGAACTGGCTGTAATCAGGAGTATGATAGTTATTGCCGTTCAGGAAAGCATTTGTACTTGTGGGCTGTGCGCTTATATTGCTTTCATTGTCCTTTGAACACTGGATGGAAGAATTGTAGTTTGTTTCCCACTGTGCGGGATCTTCGCTCCACGCATAGTCCTTGGATTCCTTCCATGTATAGAAAGGTGTGGACATACCGGGGTTGTCACGATACCATACACCGCCTGTATGACGGCAGCAAACTTCACCGAACATAAAGAAATCATAGCCGTTTCTGAGCGATCTTGATTTTTCACTGTTCTTGAGAAGTGCCTGGTTGAATGCCTTATTGAGTGTAAGACGGCTGATATGTCTTACTGTATCGACACGGAATGCGTCAACGCCCATATTGATATAGTTCGTATAACAATCTACAAGATAATTGTATACGAGCGGATTTTCGGTATTGAGGTCAACACAGTCGTCTGCGATCTGAGCTATCTGACAGGTATAGTCATCCCAGTTGAATGTTCCGTGATGATGGTACATATTGTCTGTATCATGATCAACACCGTCGGTATTCTTCATTACTGCAAGTCTTGCCTGATACTGCTGACTTGCATTAAGGTCAAAATAGTTGCTGGGGAGCTTTGTGTTAGGCGCGAGCTTCAGACAGGTGTAGTGGCTGAGATCGCCTTCCTTTACAAACATGGGAGCAAGATTTGTTTCACCAAAGTTACCTGTATGGTTATAAACAACGTCCTGAATAAGTTTCATGCCCTTTGCATGAACTGCGTCGATAAGATCCTGATATGTAAAGTCACTGGACTCATATCTGGGATCAACCTTGGAGAAGTTCACAGCATGATAACCATGGTAGTCATAACCTGAGCAGTTTTCTACAACAGGAGTGATCCACACTGCTGTGAAACCAAGTGCCTTGATGTAATCAAGCTTTTCGGCAAGACCTTTGAAGTCACCTCTCCATGCAGGGTCATCAGCTTCATAGTTAGCTCTGTAGTTTCCGCTTTCGGGGTCAACTTCCCAGCACTGAGTATCATTGCCGGTATCACCGTTGTAGAATCTGGTGGTCATGACGAAATAGATAGACTCGTCACGGAAGTCGCTTCTTGTGTTCGCAAATATAACTCCTCTGTCGGCATTGCTCAGAAGAGAATCTGCTGCATCTGCTGTCATAGGTGACAGTGAAGCGGCAGTTTCGATACATCCCGCAGCCATAAGAGCGGAAAGCGTCATTGCAGCAGCACGTTTGAAGCCCTTTTTGAATTTCGTTATTCCGTTCATTGGGTTTACCAATCCTTTCTGATTATTTGATATGTGTCAGCATCATGTTGTACCGACTGTGAGGACAGCTTTCACAGACACCGTATCCGACAACGCTGACATATACCTTCTTTATTACTATTGTAATACAAATAGTACAATTTGTAAAGAAATTTTTTGTACAACTTTAAAGCTCGTCTTGTTTCTTTTAAATAATTTAATTGTTGAAAACCAATAACTTATATTCTATATGTTTGTGCGAATAGACGCAATATCCATTCACAATGTAGCATATGCACAATAATCAACAGCTGAAATTTACTTGTGATAGTTTTAATAAAAAATATTTTCAGCTTTTTGCACATAATTGTATCTTTATAATAAAAAATAACTGTCATTTAAAGCTCAGCAACTAAAATCATGCTCTTCAAACGGTCTGCTTTTATGCAATATTATAGTCACTCTTTCAGGAGAACACCGGCGCAATTGTGATGTTGGTTTTATTACGTTGACACTTGCTTTGAAAATGCGGCATATCGTAATAAAAAATTTGCGCTAAAAAATCGAAAAAGCTGATGAAGCTAAAGACAATGTTAACAGATAGATTAAAAGTAATATGAAAAAAACAGCCCGAAAATCAGTACCATCTTCGGGCTGTTGTATTATACTTTGAAGAAATAATTATTTCTGAAACGGATCCGATCACTCAGATACTGCTGTTGTAACGGCAGTATCCTCTATATCTCCGCTGAGTTCAAATGAGGCAGCAGGTGATGCGGTTATTTTCTCACCATCAAAATGGATAGAAATACCATTGACTTCTACTCCTTCATCAGCTCTGACCATAACATATTTCACTCCGTCAATAACCTTTGTATTTACCATAAAGCTGTACTGGGGATCGATATTGATGGTTACATAAGAATTTTTGAGCTCGAATTGTTTAGGATTGATTATATTCTGAGGAGGGATAACTGCCGTTTCACCGAAACCGCTTGTGAATTTTTCATCAAAATCAGTCATCTCTTCTTCCTTAGCGCCGCAGGTTCTGAGAACCCTTTTTACATCATTCTTATCAAGCATAAGCGGCTCAGGGTCTTTACTTTCCTTATGCTCGGTTATCATATCTGAGATCATACCGTGTACAGACTGAACAAATTCAAAATTTCGGCTCTCTGATGTTGAATCGGACACAAGTGTACGGAAGGTTTCCTTCTGTTCCGCAGCAGGCATCTGAGCGGTAGCTCCAAAAAGTGCTTCAACCACCTCGGGATAACTTTCCTTTGTACTTTTGGTGTAGAAAACTGCATTATAGATGTTTGTTCTCCTGTCATCAAAGCACGGGAACATAAAACCTATCTCGGGAGAAGAAACAGATGTTTCGCCGCCTATGTTTTTGAATTCATTGTCGGCTGTTGAAAAGCCAAGGGCAGTTTTTGTTATTTTTATCGGGCATACCGCACAGACGAAGTAGCGGAACATTTCGGTCGAGTCCTCTAAATTCTCGTCATTTTTTGAATATGCCGGGACGTCATAGCGGTCGTATGCCAAAAGTATCAGATAACTGCTGTCGGTGATATAGCTGTCAATTATTTTTTGGTAAAGCTCAGTCAGCTTTTCTTCATCTTCAAGCTCCGTTTCTCTTATGGCGGAAAGCAGCTTATGCTCTTCCCCATCCGTTACCTGATCAGCAGAAAATTCTATATCCATAAGGTTGCGTCCCACTGCACCTGTTATTGGCTTTTTCATTATCTTCATAAGCCATTCTTTCTGCTCGTCGGGAAGCATTGTTGCGGGTATCCTGAAAGTTGACTTTATCTCTTTTGTTGAGCTTACATAACAGCCTTTTACATTGTTTATATTATTTTTGTCAGGCTTAAATCTCCTTTTTATCTCTGCAAATTCTTTATCTGTCATTTGTATTATCTCCTTTTCTTTAATTTGTACAGTCTATTATATCAATATTTCTTATCCGTTTCAAGCCTTTCTGAGCGCCGGCGAGCCGCCGGTCCCTAAACGCGGGTATCGCTTCACTACGTTCCGCTCTGAACTCACCGCTCAAGCTTCACTGCCCGCGTATCAGGCTTCTTGAGCAACTCATTTTTTACCATTGATAATATTTTTGCCAACTATCCCGGCGAGCCGCCGGTCCCTAAACGCGGGTATCGCTGCGCTTACGCTCCGCTCTGAACTCACAGTTCAGGCTTCACTGCCCGCGTATCAGGCTTCTTGAGCAGCTCATTTTTTACCATTGATAATATTTTTGCCAACTATCCC
>CACWRT010000034.1 GCA_902763365.1 uncultured Ruminococcus sp. | reverse complement strand
CGTTTAGGGTCCGGCGGCTCGCCGGTTAGTGTAAAATTATAATTGGCAAAAATATTATCAATGGTAAAAAATGAGCTGCTCAAGAAGCCTGATACGCGGTCAGTAAATCCTGAGCGGCGAGTTCAGAGCGGATGCGAAGCGGAGCGATACCCGCGTTTAGGGTCCGGCGGCTCGCCGGTTGACAAAGGGGGGATGAGTGGGGTATAATTTGGGTGCAGCAGAAATAATAGATGCTATCAGCTAAATAAGGAGGTAAAGAACATTGAGATTTTTTAAAAAAATTGCACTTATCATTCTTATCACTCTGATCGGCGGAGTAATTGCATTTTTTGCATTGTCACAAAAAACAGATAATTCAACGGATACCGAAGTGGAAAGGTCACAGCAGACTTCTTCCGAGGAAAGCAGCAAACAAATGGCTGAAGCAACCCGCAAACAACAAAGCTCAGAACCTTCCGAGGAGATAAAAAAAGATCCTCCGGTGAAAATGAAAAAAACAACGCTTTCTCTGGGGGCAGGTGAAAACTATACTCTGAGTACCACTCAGAAAGCAATTAAATGGGAAAGTTCGGATAAAAATATCCTGACAGTCGATGAGAAAGGAAAAGTAACAGCTAAAAATGTCGGAAAAGCTACAGTGAAAGCTTATGATAAAGACAATAATTCAGCTGAATGTACGGTCACAGTAAAGGAATCTCCGGAATGGGTATCGCTCAAAGAATATGAACTTACTCTGGGAGTAGGAGAAAATTACAAGCTTTCTGCGGTGCTTCCCGAAGGAAGTGCGGCTGCAAGCAGAAAGTTTGACAGCAGTGACGGCGAGATCCTTAAAATGACAAAAACTGATTGGGAAGGGCAATTTACTGCCCTGAAAGCAGGCAGCGCATATATCCATGTGAAACTGTATAACGGTCAGGAAGCATACTGTAATGTCACCGTAAAAGCTGCTCCGAAAAAGGTGGATATTTCTTCCAAAACTCTTACTCTGGGTGCGGGAGAAAAAACGGAGCTCAGATATACCCTGCCAAAAGATACGGCTGCGGGGAATATTACCGTAAAATCCTCGGACGGAAAGATCGTCAAAGTCACAAGGGACGGGGATAAGCTTTCGGTTTCTGCCGAAAAGGAAGGTACTGCAAATGTCAGCGTAAAAACCTATAACGGCAAGGAAGCTGTTTGCAAGATTACGGTCAAAAAAGCGCCCGAGTTTGTAAGCCTTGTAAAAAACGAGATCGAACTGAAGGTGGGTCAGAAATATACTCTCGGAAGCAAGGTGAGTGACGGCGCAGCAGCATTGGAAAGAAATTACAGCTGCAGCAATGACTATGTTCTCAAAATGACTAAAACAAAGTGGGAAGCAGTTTTTGAAGCTATAGCAGCAGGTGAAGCGTGGGTAAGTGTTGAAACATATAACGGAATGCAGGATTACTGTCACGTTATCGTTGCAGAAAAGGAAAACAGCGCAAAGGGCAATAGTAACGGCAGCAATAACAACAGTAATAACGGAAATTCTGAGAATCAGAATAATAATTCTCAGTGGAACGGTACACCTACAGGAGGTCATGTAACAGCACCTGACGGTACCCCCTGGACAGATAATTCCGGCAGAACTATGGTGTATACTACATATGATTCTATACGTCTTACAAATAATACTGCGGTTCTCAGACAGGGAAATAAATATAACATTGATGCAGACAGCAGAGCCGATAATGAACTGAGCTACAGCTCATCCGACGGATCGGTTGCAAAAGTGGATCAGTACGGTACGGTTACAGCCGTAAAATCGGGTACTGCAAATATTATTATTACCACCCCCGAAGGAATATCCGATAAGCTTGAAGTAATAGTTCTGAGCGACAGTACTTCTTTATCATATCCGAATGTAGGTGATACGGACAGTATCCTGAACAGCGCGTCCCTCTCGCCAATGATGACAAATTACGGTGAAGTGGACGATATGGTCGGTTCGATAATATCACAGGTCACAAATGACAGTATGTCGCCGGCTCAGAAGGTAAGAGCCTGCTATGATTATCTTGTAAAAAACTGCACATACGGTTACAGCGGATATAAGGCAATAACAGTCAGCGATTATCTGAGTGACGAAGATGAGGAAATTGTTGAGTTTGCTTACAGTATTCTGAAAGATCATGTTGGAACTTGTGAGAATTTCTCCGCTGCTTTGACTGTTATTATGAGAAGACTCGGATTTGAAGCAAATACTGCTTACGGCGATGTGGCAATGCTCAGCGGCGGCTTTGACGGACATTACTGGACTGATGTTGAGATCGGCGGAAAACATTATATTTTTGACGCACAGGTTGAAAATAATGCCATGGACGGAGATAATATACACTACAGATATTACGGTATGAAGCCCGAACTGAACAATAATGTTTACCACTATTCTTATACCACAAGAGTACACGGCTTTTATCGTGGCTGATATATTGTAAATCAGAACTAAAAATATTTTTTATAAGGCGAAAAATAACATAAAATAGCTGAAAACCGCATTGACGGCAAAAAAAATGTCTGTTGAATGCGGTTTTTGTCTTTACTTCACTGAGCTTATCTGTTATAATATACTGTAGTTTATTATGTAAATTCGGATTGACGATCCCCGCTTTGTTCGGGGCTCGAAGGTTTAATGGAAAGGTAAGGGAAATAATGGATACGACGATAATCAGACCAAAACGTGAATTTCCGATAAAATTCAATCGGAAGACCATGCTGATAATGATTGCGGTTGCTGTAATTGTTGCAGGCGCTGCGGTAATGTTTATTTCCAGTGATCAGAATAATCATAAGTACTATGATGAGCAGATTTCATACGCCGAAGAATATATGATAGCTAAGAAATATGATGCAGCGCTGGAATGCTGCGAAAATGCAATTGGCGTTTTTGAAAATGAGGACAGAGCGTACATTATGGAAGCCGATATTTATCTTGATAAAGGAGATAAAGAAAAGGCTAAAAAGGTTCTTGAGGAAGGTCAGAAGGTTGCCGATACCAAGGAACTCAGAAGTAAGCTCCAGTCTGTCAAGAATGATATTCTCTATGATGAGTATCTGGCGAAGGCACAGGTACTTAATAAGCAGGGTAAATATGACGAAGCTATCAAGTATCTCAACAGCGCAATTGCTATAAAGGATACAGACGAGAGAGCATATCTGCTTATTGCCGAAAGCTATATCAATAACAATGAAAAGTCCTTTGCAAGAGATATACTCAAAAAGGGTGTTGGACTTACAGGCTCTGATAAGGTAAGGGCAAAATATATTGAGCTTGAAGGTGAGCTTCAGGCTGTGGCTCATCAGAAGGACAGTAAGGAACAGGCAGAGAGGGACGCACTTGCAGAGAAAAAACGTGCAGAGGAAGAAAAGCGCCAGAAGGAACAGGCGTATGAAAGAGCAAGAGCCGAAGCGCTTGAAAAGGCAAAAGCTGAGAAAAATGCTTCAAAGAATACAAAGTGGAAGGAAGCTTACACAGCAACTCTTCTCAGATATCTTAATACACAGAAGAGTCCCGAGTTTGACAATCCTTATATCAGAGAGATAGATGATCTGCTGCCCAAGAAAAAGACTGAAAGCAGCAAGTCAAGCAGTTCAAGCGAAAGTACCGAGTCTGAAACAACAGAGGATACCACCAGCGGAGAAACAACTCAGGAAAACAGCAATGACGGCAGCGGCAGTAACAGTGCTGACGGCAGCGCCCAGGCTTCAAAGAAGCAGGAAGAGAAGAAGGAATTTGCTTTTGAACTGTATGATATAGATGTAGACGGTATTCCCGAGCTGTTTGTATCCGACGGCAAGGATGAGAATGCTCATAACGAGATTTATACATTTGCCAATGATATCGTAATGCCATTTGACAATAAGAGTTATGTCGGAAAGATAACCAGCTGTCAGGATGAAAAACTGATAAAGATAGTTACGACTCAGAATGGTGTGCGTCATACGGATTTCTATAAGAAGAACGGTATTAATCTTGATACATTCATTTCTTTCTTTGACAATAATTCTGCTGATGGTGTATCAGCTGTAAACGATGAGGGTTCGACGGAAGAAAAGGGTTACGCTATAAATGGTTCAAAGACTACTGAATATGAATACAGAGCGCAGCTCAAGAAGTTCAATGTTTATAAGTGGGAGGATTTGGGAAGAAAATACGATCTGACCAAGAAGAATATTGAATATGCTGTCAAGGCATATAGTCTGAACGGTGATCTCCCTGTTGAGGGATCGTCCAAGGCGTCACAGGGTTCTCAGGCTTCAAATGAATCAAGCTCAGAGGAAGGTCAGGAGGATCAGAATCAGGATACTCAGAATACACAGGATACTCAGGAAGCGCAGTACGTGCAGGATGAGGACGAGTATTACGATTGATATAAAAAACAAGCGTTCGTGCCGTGTAAAAGCGGAACGAACGCTTGAGTTTTTTTATTCTGTGACTTCTTCATGAAGGAATTTTTTTGCAAGCTTGTTTGCCCAGGCTTCAGTGTAGAAAGAGTAATAGGAAATATTATTATCTTTCCGTAGTTTTTGGAAAAAAGGCAGACCGCACCAAAGCATTGATTCAGGAACAATAAAAATCATATATAGGGGACCTAATAAAAGCGACTGTATGGTATGACCGAATTCATGCGCAGCTGTTTTGTCGGAAAAGTTATTTCTATTGTTATCGTTTGCAAAAATAAAAAGTCCTAAAGAAACTCCGCCGATGCCTTTTCGTCTTGTAAGTATCGCACCGTGGTAGAATTCGTGGGGATATCTTACGGATATAAGAAAGTAGACAAAACCTGCAAGCGTCTGCACGATTCCCCAGGTGCACTGGAGAATAATGTAGACGCTGTAGCTGATAAATTTTAATAGTTTTGTAAATTTGTTCGCGCTGCTTGCGGAATTACTGATCTTCATAAATAATTGTTAATATCACAATAGAATTATACATTAAAGCGGAACAGTACAATGTCGCCGTCTTTCATAACATAGTCTTTTCCTTCACTTCGTACAAGACCTTTTTCTTTTGCGGCTGCCATTGTGCCGCAGGCCATAAGATCGTCAAAAGCAACAACTTCCGCACGTATAAAGCCTCTTTCAAAGTCGGAATGTATCTTACCCGCAGCCTGAGGAGCTTTTGTGCCCTTTTTGATAGTCCAGGCTCTTACTTCGGGTTTGCCTGCTGTCAGGTAGGATATAAGACCAAGCAAGTCATAGCAAGCAGTTATAAGTCTGTCAAGTCCCGACTGCTCGAGTCCCATTTCGGAGAGAAACATTTCTTTTTCGTCATCTTCCATACCCGAAATTTCAGCTTCAATTTCCGCACAGATTGGAAGAACGGCAGCGTGTTCGCTTTCTGCTATTTCTTTTACCATATCAAAATATTTGTTGCCTTCGACTTTGCCGCCCTTAAAATCGCTGTCGCTGAGATTTGCGGCGTATATGATGGGCTTGTTGGTCAGCAGCGCAACACTCGAAAGAAGTTCTGCTTCTTCGGGTGTACATTCTACACTTCTCGCAGCCTTGCCTTCGTCAAGTGTTTCTTTTACACGTTTGAAAAAGTCAAGCTCTGCCTGATATTTTTTGTCGCCTTTTATAAGCTTCTGAGTCTTGTCAATTCTTCTGTCAAGCATTTCTATATCGGAGAGTATAAGCTCAACGTTTATGGTGTCTATGTCTCTTTTCGGGTCAATGCTTCCGTCAACATGGATTATGTCATCGTTTTCAAAGCAGCGTACTACGTGAACTATAGCGTCAACTTCTCTTATATTAGCGAGGAATTTGTTTCCCAGACCTTCGCCTTTTGACGCGCCTTTGACAAGACCTGCTATGTCTACAAATTCTATGGTGGCAGGTGTGTATTTTTCAGGGTCGTACATCTCTGCTAACTTGTCAAGTCTCGGGTCAGGTACTGCTACAACTCCTACGTTCGGTTCTATCGTGCAAAAGGGATAGTTTGCAGACTGTGCCCCTGCATTGGTAATTGCGTTAAAAAGTGTACTTTTGCCTACATTCGGCAATCCTACTATTCCAAGTTTCATTTTATACGTTTCCTTTCTTTTATCTTGCTTTGCGTAAGACAGAATTTTGTCCTGTTTTTACTTTAATATAATACCACATTTCTTCTCCTCTTTCAACCCCGGCTCGCCGGCCAGCGTGACGCTGGAACCTTTTAAATGCAGGGCTCCTCGCCCTGCACCTCGCAAGGGGCTCGAGCCCCTTGACCCGCAAAATTATATCATTTTTTCATATTCCGAACTTTAATGCCCTTTTGAAGGTAATAGCAGCAGTTAAACACAAAATTCAGGAAAACGAATGAAGCGGTAAATGGAAAAGCGCAAAAGTTTCGCAGGGGCCTTTTCAAAGGCTTGCGGGGTGCAGAGGCGGAGCCTCTCCCGTCGGAGACACAGAAAACAGAACTGCCCCACGGGAGCGCAGTAACAATAACGGCAAATCATAGCGGCACGATTTATAAGCTATTTCAATACGGCTATAACTGTCATGAACATGAGTTTGATATCATAGAAAAAATTAAATTTTCTGATGTATTCAAGATTATAGCTCATTTTCTGGGGAAGAACAGTGTTTACGTAAACTTCGTCAGGGTCGTTTGCACCGTCAAGCAGCTTTTCTTCGTCTTTGAATTTTATGCTTGCCAGTGATGTGATACCGGCAGGCATAAGAAGAGTAGCATTCATCTCATCTGAGTACCTGTTTACATAGCGTTCAACTTCGGGTCGTGTGCCTACAAATGTCATATCACCTTTTAATACATTAAAAAGCTGCGGCAGCTCGTCAAGACGGCACTTTCTCAGAAATTTCCCGGCTTTTGTCACACGGCTGTCATGACTTACTGTGACCTGTGTGCCCTTTTTCTCCGCATCCGATACCATGGTGCGGAATTTGTATATCAGAAATACTCTGCCATATGTTGTGACTCGTCTTTGCTTGAAAAGTATTGTGCCTTTTGAATCAAGCTTTATCCATATCGCAATTATCAGCATGAACGGAAGTGCAATTATTGTTATGATCAATCCGACTATTATGTCGAATATCCGCTTTATAACAAGACTGGCTTTTCTCTTTTGCAGTATGTCGTAGTATTCCCGTACCGCATCATTTTTGAATTTCTCGGGAAGTTCATCCCATTTTTTCATTTCTATGCACATCCTTTTATCAATCGAAATATACAATTTGTATATCTATACCAAATGTACTGATAGCTCGGAAAATAATACTAAAAGTATTATAATACTATTTGTATTTACAAACGTTTTTCATTTTACAGTGAACGACAAAATATTTTTCCTGTAATGTCATCCCGAGCGGAGCGAGGGATCTTTTGCCATGGTCAGGTATAATAATACAATTTGTATATATAGGCGAATATATTACAAATTGTATATAAAACTAAAAACCCTTTTCCCTCAGACCGCTTACAAGACCTACATAAAATTCTCTTACGTCAAAATCAGGCTTATCATGGCGCATGAGATCAATAACATCCGCATGAGAAATACCGTCGGGACATTTTGATTCAAGAAAGATAAATTTCTCGCCCCATTCCGAAGATTTTGCCGAAACAAGTCCGTCGTTTGCACCGTCAAAGTATGATGCTAAAATATGTGAAAAATTAAGGGGGAAAATGGAAGTCATAACTGTATTTATTTTGCTCCCTGTACTCTGATAATATACGAGAGGAGAGTTTTTGACTTCCTTATTGAAAATTTCGCATTTTTCTGCGGTAAGATCGGTAACTGCTCCGATAAAGTCCGTCCGTGTATCGCCCAGTTTCAGAAAAGCCTTGTTATATTTGTCGGCAATTTCGTTTTTAAGACCTTCCGGAGCATGACTTAGCAGCCACTCGGCAAAAACACATCCTCTGTGAGGTGTATTAATTGTGGTAAGGGACGCTGTATACTTATCCATGCCAAGGCAGGATATAGCATAGCGGCAGTCAAGTCCGCCTTTTGAATGTGCTATGATATTTACTTTTTCGCTGCCTGTCTGTTTTAATATTTCCTGTATTCTGCCGGCGATCTCTATTGCGCTGTCCTTTATGCATATGGACGACTGTTGATTTCCGTAGAATATTTCAGCTCCGTTTTTTTGAAGCTCTGTGGGGATCCTGCCCCAGTAGTTGAACTTTTCCAGATCACGGAAAAAAACTCCGTGAACAAGGACGATAGGGTATTTAGTTTTGCAGACTGCTTTGTTTTTGCGGTTTTCGTTGTTTATGATACGTCTTTCTTCCATATTTGTTTCACTGAAGGCTATTTTTATGATATGAAGAAGAACTATGATGTTGACAATAGGTATCATACCGCAGAGTATTCCTATAATCCTTCGGTTTATGCCAAGCATTGATGAAGTGACATATATACGTATAATACCGTTCCAGAAAATAATAAATTCCGAGACTGCCATTACAGCAGTATTTATCCAGAATACAGCTGTAAACCAACCGAAAAAGTGTATCGCGCCGATAATAATATATATTATTTCCAATACTGCCAGTATAAGGAATGAGGAAAGCAACACTGCTCCGCCTTTTTCTGCTTTGCAGCGAATTGGAAGTATACGTCCCGGGGAGGGGATGATATTTGCAGCTGCAAAGACCGCTCCGGCTGCAAAGTACAGCAGCGGTGATAAACTGAAAGCCGCTGTGATACCCGGAAGTATCGTGGCGGCAAACAGTATTATAGAAATTCCGAAGATTCTGAGGATATTTTTCATCATTCTACCTCTTTGATGTATAAACATATATCCATATTGTCATCCTGAGCATAAGCGAAACATTTTCTGTAAGATTCTTCATTGCTTTGTTCCTCAGAATGACAATGTGAATTTGTTATCGACACTTACATAAGTAAATCCAAGTGACTAAAGCCCGAGCGCCCATGCTCTGAGCCCTTAGCCCTGAGCTCTGAGCTTATTTCCCCATTTGCTCGCGGGCAACGGCGAGCATTAGTTTTATGCGGTTTTCCTGGTTTACCTTAGGTGCGCCCGGATCATAGTCGATAGCGACAATGTTGGCTCTCTGATCGAGCATTTTGATGGGACGAATCATGCCTTTGCCGTTGATATGGTTGGGAAGGCAGCCGAAGGGCTGAGTGCAGACGATGTTTTCAAATCCGCTTTCAATTAGCTCAAGCATTTCTCCCGTGAGAAGCCAGCCTTCGCCCATTTTGCTTCCATAGCCTACCATACCTTTTACAAGCTCCTTGGTGTGCGCGTAAGTTCCGTTGGGACGGAAACCGTATTTTTTCTGACTGTTTATGATAAGCTCTTCAAGACCTGTAAGGTAGTCGAAGAATTTTTTTACAACTATAAATTTAGCCCGGCTGCCGCCGTAAAGCTTTATGTCTTCCATACGGTTGTCAGTTTTGAAAAGGGCAAAGCCCAGTATACCGGGAAGATTTACCTCACAGTCCTGTTCATAAAGGAACTGTTCAAGATTATTGTTTCCGAGACTTGAATACTTTACATAGATCTCGCCAACAACACCGACCTTTACCTTGGGAACTCGGTTGACTTTTACCTTGGAAAAATCATTTGCGATACTGTCAAGGTTATCTGCCATTTCCTTTTTGGTAAATCCGTGACCGTCAGCCATTATCTCGGTGAGTTTATCTACCCATTTGTCTACAAGCGCCTGACTGTCGCCCTTGTTTATTTCGTAAGGCTTTGTCTGATTATCAAGCGCCATTATCATGTCACCGTATATAAGACCTGCCGCAACACGTCTGATCATAGGTATAGTAAAGCTGAATCCGCTGTTCTTTTCAAGTCCCGAAAGGTTCAGAGAAATAACGGGCACATTTTCAAAGCCTGCTTTTACAAGAGCTTTTCTCAGCAGGTGTATATAGTTTGAGGCGCGGCACCCTCCGCCTGTCTGGGTTATCATCAGTGCGGTTTTATTGACATCGTATTTTCCGCTCTGAAGAGCGTGTATGAGCTGACCTATAACTAAAAGAGCAGGATAACAGGTATCGTTGTGTACATATTTCAGACCTACCTGAGCTATCTCCGGGCCTTCATTTTCAAGCAGAACGGCATTGTAGCCGTAATGTATAAATACATTCTTCATAATGCTGAAATGTATTTTTGCCATCATTGGGATAAGAATTGTATAATTTTCCTTTTTCATCTCTTTGGTAAATACCAGTCTGCCTGTTTTATCGTATACTAATTTAGCCATAAGCTCATACCTCCTTCGGCGCATTCTTCTGCTTTTTATGCTGTCTGTCGGTGGTTGCAAGCAGACTGCGCAGACGTATCTTTACAGCTCCGAGGTTGGTTATCTCGTCTATTTTCAGCTGTGTATATATTTTTCCGTGACGTTCAAGGATAGATCTTACCTCATCAGTGGTAATCGCGTCAACTCCGCAGCCGAAGGATACAAGCTGTACAAGCTCCATATCGTCAAAGTGGCTTACATATTCCGCAGCCGCATACATTCTTGAATGATACGTCCACTGATTGAGAACGCTGGTTCTGACTTTTTTAGCTTCCTTATTGCTGACGATATCCTCGGAAACAAGGGCAACATCAAAGCTTGTTATAAGCTTGTCTATTCCGTGGTTGATCTCGGGGTCAACATGATAGGGACGGCCGGCAAGTACAATGATAGTCTTGCCCTGCTCACGAGCCAGTTTTATGATCTCATTTCCCTTTTCACGTATCTTCTTCATATAGTTTTCATATTCGGCATAAGCTGCTTTTGAAGCTTCTTTTACTTCTTTGAGAGAAATATCTCCGAAATATTTTACAAGCTCCGCCTGTATCTTTTTGGGGAAGTCCTTTGGTCTGTGTATGCCTACAAATTCATGGAAGAACTTAATGTTATCCATTCCTCTTACATTTGCATGAATGACTTCGGGATAATAGGCAACAACAGGACAGTTATAATGGTTATCCCCTAAATGTTCATCAAAATTATATGACATACAGGGATAGAAGATCTGTTTTATATCGTTATCCAGCAGCCATTGTACATGACCGTGTATAAGCTTTGCCGGGAAGCAGACTGTATCGGACGGGATAGTCTGCTGACCGTGGAGATACAGCTTTCTGTTTGAGAAGGGGGATACCACAACTTCAAAGTCAAGCTTTGTAAGGAAAGTGTGCCAGAAGGGAAGAAGCTCCAGCATATTAAGTCCCAGCGGTATGCCTATCCTGCCTCGTTTTGCGCCTTCCTTGCCCTTATAGCTTTTGAGAAGGCTGAGCTTATACTGATAGATATTCATACTGTCGTCGGGAGACTTTTTGGTAACGGGTTTTTCACAGCGATTGCCTGCTATGTAGCGTCTGCCGTCGCTGAATGTGTTTATGGTAAGGCGGCAGTTATTGCTGCATCCGCCGCAGTTTATTGCTTTTATGGTATGCTCAAAGGTTTTTAGCTTTTCTGTGTCAAGCAGAGTTGACTTATAGCTTTTTGTGACCTTGTTCTGCGCATAGAGTGCAGCGCCGTAAGCACCCATAAGACCCGAAATATCGGGACGGATAACGTCAACGCCCATTTCCTGTTCAAAAGCACGGAGAACTGCGTCATTGAGGAAGGTTCCGCCCTGTACGACGATCTTTCTTCCCAGCTCTCTCGGGCTTGAAACACGTATAACCTTGTAGAGTGCGTTTTTGACAACACTCAGGCACAGACCTGAGGATATATCTTCAATAGTTGCGCCGTCCTTCTGAGCCTGTTTTACGGATGAATTCATGAATACGGTACATCTTGAACCCAGGTCAACAGGCTGTTTTGCCAGAAGGCCAATGCGTGAAAACTCTTCCGCGCTGTATCCGAGAGCATTGGCGAATGTCTGCAAAAACGATCCGCAGCCCGAGGAGCAGGCCTCATTGAGGAAGATATTATCTATTGTGCCGTTTCTTATCTTAAAGCATTTTATATCCTGACCACCGATATCAATAATAAATTCCACATCGGGCATGAACTTCTGAGCGGCTGTCATGTGAGCTATGGTTTCTACAACACCAAAGTCAACTCCGAATGCATTTTTGATTATTTCTTCACCGTAACCCGTAACGGCAGAACCTGCAATACGGATACCCGGGCATTTTTTATATATATTTTCAAGGAAGGTTTTTACTATAGGAACAGGGTTTCCGCTGTTTGACATATACTCCGAATAAAGCAGTGTACCCTTGTCATCGGTTACAACTCCTTTGACTGTAGTAGATCCTGCGTCTATGCCGATAAATGCTTTACCCCTGTAGCCTTCCAATTTGCCTTTTTCGACCTTAGCTTTTGAATGTCTTTCACGGAATTCTTTAAGCTCCTGCTCGTTATTGAAAAGGGGCTTGTTGAACGCAAAATTGCCTGTGCCCTTATATTTTTCTATTTTAGCCTCGGCTTCCTCAAAGTCGATGGATTTATCGGCACACAGAGCAGCACCCAATGAAACGTAATAAAGAGAGTTTTCGGGACATATTCCCGTTGTTTTCAGAGCCTTGTCAAATCCGAGTCTGAGCTGGGGGATAAAAGTCAGAGGACCGCCGAGATAGACGATATTGCCTTTTATTTCCCTGCCCTGTGCAAGACCGGCAATAGTCTGGTTGACCACTGCCATAAATATGCTTGCAGCTACGTCCTCTTTTCTTGCGCCCTGATTAAGAAGGGGCTGTATATCCGTCTTGGCAAATACACCGCAGCGTGAGGCAATTGTATATGTTTTTTCATGCTTTTCGGCAAGGGTATTCAGATCTTCAATCGGCACATTCAGCAGAGTTGCCATCTGATCTATGAACGCACCTGTACCGCCTGCGCATGAGCCGTTCATACGGACTTCCATTCCTCCCGAAAGGAACAGTATCTTTGCATCCTCACCGCCCAGTTCTATAACTACGTCTGTACCCGGGATAAAGGTATTTGCGGCTACTCTCGTTGCGTAAACTTCCTGTACAAAGTCAATGCCGCAGGCTTCGGCAACACCCATGCCCGCAGATCCCGATAATGCTATAACAGCCTGCTGACCCTGAGGTATCTTTTCCTTTATAGTTTTAAGAAGCTCAGCGATCTTGCTTGTGATCTGAGAGTAATGTCTTTCGTATGTCTGAAATAATATTTTGTTGTTCTCGTCAAGAACCACGCATTTCACAGTTGTCGATCCGACGTCAAGACCAATTCTCACCATTCCGTTTCCTCATTCCTTTCGTAGTTTTGTTTCTTTATCAAACAAATTATAGTAATTATTCAGCTCGTATATACTTCGATTCAAATTAATATTATATATCAAACTCACGTCCATATTATTCTAAAAAAGAATTAAATTCTCCAAAAACCGAGCAATTTCTTCCATTTGTCTGATCAAAAAACGTATAAAATGCCCGAAATGTACATACACTATTGTAATTTAGAAAAAAAAGATATATAATCAATTATATATGACAAAATTCTGCCTTTTGGATGGAGAATGATTATTTTGATGTTTAAAATATACAGCGCCATAGGAAAGCATCGGAGAACGGTTCTGCTTTTGTGTGACTTTCTTTTGTGGAATCTTTCCTACTATCTGTCCTATGGGATAAACAAGAACAATCTCCTGCTTACGGGAGATACCACAGCATTCTGGTGGGGTATGCTGATAGAGAATGTATGCTTCATGGTGGTGTTCCTGCTGTTCAGGCTTTATGACAAGCTGTGGCGGTATGCGGATATCGAGGACTTTTTCTTTGCGGCTATTGCCTCACTTACAGCGAATCTGTCGTTTATGATAACGACAATGATGATAGGCATATTCATTCCCGATTTCAATATGGGAACAAGGGTATATATCACATTTGCGCTTATGTCGTCATTTTTTGTAATGCTTTTTCGTATAGTATACAGGCTTAATAAGATACTTGAACGGCGTGAGCTTGCTCAGAAGCCGAAAAAGCGGCTTCTCATAATCGGTGCGGGCGAGGGCGCGTTATCTGTGCTGAGCGAGCTTTCAAAAACGCCCGGGAATGAATATATTCCGGTATGCATAGTTGATGATGATATGGAGAAGCTTCACAGGCGTATTTCGGGTGTTAAGGTGGTAGGAACTACCCATGAGATACCCGAAATTTGTGAAGAGTATGGTATTGAGGTAATACTGTTCACTATTTCTCAGATAAGCGTTGCGGATAAAAAAAGAATACTTGACGCTTGTACAAAAACTCATGTTGAGGTAAAGATCATACCGAATATATACAATCTCATGACCTCAGGCGTACCGATAACTTCGTCTATAAGACAGGTTGAGGTAGAGGATCTGTTAGGCCGTGAGCCTGTTGTGTTTGATACGAAAAAGTACGGAAAATATCTTATCGGTCAGACTGTTCTTGTAACAGGCGGCGGCGGTTCCATAGGTTCGGAGCTTTGCCGTCAGATAGCAAGACTGCACCCGAAGCACCTTATCATACTTGATATTTACGAGAATAATGCTTATGATATACAGCAGGAGCTTATCCGCAAGCACGGAAGCGATCTTTCCTTTGAGGTACAGATAGCTTCTGTGCGTGACAGAAAAAAGCTTGAGCATATTTTCAGGACTCATGATATAGACGTTGTATTCCATGCTGCGGCGCATAAGCACGTTCCGCTTATGGAAACAAACCCCGAAGAAGCTGTTAAAAACAATGTTTTCGGAACATTGAAGCTTGCGGAAACAGCGGATAAATTTCATGTAAAGAACTTTGTGCAGATATCCACGGATAAGGCGGTGAATCCGACAAGCGTCATGGGTGCGTCAAAGCGTATTTGTGAGATGATAATACAGATGATGGATAAGCGCAGCAAGACAAACTTCGTTGCTGTAAGATTCGGTAATGTGCTTGGATCCAACGGTTCTGTTATACCTCTTTTTAAAGAACAGATCAGAACGGGAGGACCTGTTACCGTAACTCATCCCGATATAATACGTTATTTCATGACAATACCTGAAGCGGTTTCTCTTGTGCTTACGGCAGGAAGTCTTGCGAAGGGCGGAGAGATATTCATTCTTGATATGGGCGAGCCTGTAAAGATAAAGGTGCTTGCGGAGAATCTTATAAGACTTTCGGGCTTCAGACCTCATGAGGACATCAAGATAGAATACACCGGACTGCGCCCCGGCGAAAAGCTTTTTGAAGAGCTGCTTCTTAATGAAGAGGGCATAACCAAAACCGATAACAAGAAAATTTATATCGGCAAGCCTATAGAATTCAGCACGGAGATGTTTTTCAGGCATCTGACGCATTTGTACTATTCTGCCATGAAGAACCGCAAAGACGAGGTAGAACAGATAATTGCCGAAGTTGTGCCTACTTATCATCATGAGGTGGCAGGCGCACAGTCATTGCCGGAAGAGATTCCCGAGGAAACAGAATAATAAAACAGGAAAAGATCTGCCCGACGGCAGGTCTTTTTTATACGCCATAGATTACCTATATGTAAGTTTGAATATATAGTCAGCCAAAAATATCAATGGCGGCAATACAAAACAAGATTCAAGCCGCTCAAATAAGCCTGATACGCGGGCAGTGAAGTCTTAACGGTGAGTTCAGAGCGGAGCGATAGGACCGGCGGCTCGCCGATTTTAACAATTTAGACGTTGAAATTGTGGAAAAATAGTGTATAATATTAATAACGGTTTAGTGGTGCCCGTGAACAGCAATGCTGTTATTATAAGGATATTAAATAATTGACAAAGTTTCGCGCAAGCCTTTTCAAAGGCTTGCGGAGACCGAAGGCAGAGCCTCCGGTCGCTGCGTTAGCAGCGAAACAAGTCTGCAAATTCTTTGTCAATGTTTTAGGTTGACAGTGAACAGTTAATGTTCCGGGTGAAAAAAATTAATAATGGAGGCAGATAAAAATGGCAGACAGAATTATTCTCAATAACGTTTCCTATTATGGCAAGGGCGCAATAGGCGAGATCCCTGCAATAGTGAAAAACAAGGGATTTACACATATTTTTGTATGTTCCGATCCCGACCTTGTGAAATTCGGAGTGTGTGCGAAAGTCACTGATCTTCTGGATAAGGAGAGTATCCCGTATACCGTTTATTCGGGAATAAAGCCTAATCCTACGATTGAGAATGTACAGGACGGTGTAAAGGCGTTCAGGGAATGTGGTGCAGATTCTATTATTACTATTGGCGGCGGTTCTTCCATGGATACTGCAAAAGCTATAGGAATTATAATCACAAATCCGGAATTTGAAGATGTAAGATCACTTGAGGGAGTTGCTCCCACAAAAAACCATGCCGTACCGACAATAGCTGTTCCCACAACAGCAGGCACGGCTGCCGAGGTAACGATAAACTATGTAATTACTGATGTTGAGAAGGAACGCAAGTTTGTATGTGTTGACGAGCATGATATACCCGAGTATGCGATAGTTGACCCCGATATGATGTCATCAATGCCTAAGGGACTTACTGCTGCAACAGGAATGGATGCCCTGACCCACGCTATTGAAGGCTATACGACAAAGGCAGCATGGGAAATGACAGATATGTTCCATCTTGAAGCTATAAAGCTAATTTCGAAGAATTTACGAGGTGCAGTTGAAAACGATCCTGCAAGCCGTGAGGGAATGGCGCTTGCTCAGTACATTGCAGGAATGGGCTTCTCGAATGTGGGACTGGGTGTTGCTCATTCAATAGCGCATACTCTCGGAGCGCATTATGACACACCTCACGGAGTAGCCTGCGCTATGATGCTGCCTATTGTTATGGAGTACAATCAGGAATTTACAGGAGAAAAGTATCGTGAGATAGCCAGAGCCATGGGAGTTCAGGGAGTAGACTCAATGAGTGTTGAGGAGTACAGAAAGGCTGCGATCGACGCAGTAAAGCAGCTGTCTGCTGATGTTGGTATTCCGGCAAAGAATGATAAGATCAGGGAAGAGGATCTTGATGTGCTTGCGGCTGATGCTTTTGCGGATGCCTGCCGTCCGGGTAATCCTCGTGATACAAGTCCCGAGGAACTCAGGGAACTTTACAAAAAGATAATGTAATTGGCTTCGTTGAATGAGGTTATAAAAAAGCAAACCACTGTTTACTCCGCTGAGCAGCAGTGGTTTGCGATTATTTTTTCTGTATTTCAATTTGTTTCATAATGAAGGGAACTACTTCTTCGGGTTTGATATCGAGAACAAGGGCGAATTCGTTGTGCAGAAGCTTTTCTGCCTGATTGAGGATGTATTCATCCGCCTGATGAAGCCGTCTGCCCTTTTCTTCCTGAGAAAGCCTGTGTCTGTACAGTGTTTTAATGATGAGCATGATCTTGCTTCTGTCGCCCTCGTCGATAATTTCCTGATATTTAGCCTTACGGATATTGTCGTCATCTATCCATACAGGGTCTTTATCGGGGAGTTCTTTTATTATGCTGTAGATCTGGTCGGCGGAAAGTATTTCTCTCATTTTTGAAAGGAGTTTTTCGTTATTTTTGGGTACAAATACTGTTGAATTCTGATCGTAAACCGGACGCAGAACGAGATAATCTATATATTCTCCTCTGAGTCTTTTGGTTTGTGTACCCTCAATGCGGCATACACCCTGTGTACCGTAAACTACTGTATCACCTGTTTTAAACATTTCACATTACCTCATTCTTCGTGCGATATCAGTATCCTGTTACAGCAAAAGGACACTAATTCCGCATTATCTGTACTACATATAATTATAATACTTTTTGCATTTTTTTGTTATAGGCATTTTAACCAAATTACAAAGTTGAAAATTTCCTAACGCCGGACCCTAAAACGCGGGGTTCGCTCCGCTGCGCATCCGCTCCGGGCACGTCGCTGCAACCTATTCACTATATAGTGTAGCCGCCAAGCTTTGAACTAAAAAATGCAGCAAAGCCGTCATCCGCAGGATTACTTTGACAGAACTTACAGCGGCGAGTGAAGTATCTTTAAGTTAATAAAATCTGAGCTGCCAAGCTTTGAGCTGCGTAGCTGCTTTAGACGTAAAAAGCATGAGCTGCCACAGCTCTGAGCTCTTAGCCCTTAGCTCTAAGCTAAAAAAAGACCGTGACAAAGTCACGATCTTTTTTTCACCTCGCATATTCAACTGCTCTGCTTTCACGAATAATATTTACTTTGATCTGACCGGGGTACTCGACCTCTTCCTCGATCTTCCTGCATATATCTCTTGCAAGCAGTACCATTTCATCATCCTTGATCTTTTCAGGCTTGACAATAATGCGTACCTCACGTCCTGCCTGTATCGCAAAGCTTCTTTCAACACCGTCAAAGGAGGAGGCAACTTCTTCAAGCTTTTCAAGACGTTTTATATAGTTTTCGATGTTTTCTCTTCTTGCTCCCGGTCTTGCCGCAGAAATTGCATCCGCAGCCTGTACAAGACACGCAATTATTGTTTTCGCTTCCACATCACCATGATGTGCGTGTATGGCATGAACAACTATCTCGCTTTCTTTATACTTACGGGCAACATCAACGCCTATTTCGATATGTGAGCCTTCTATTTCATGATCAAGCGCTTTTCCTATATCGTGGAGCAGTCCTGCTCTTCGCGCCATAGTCGGCTCAAGTCCCAGCTCGGATGCCATCATTCCGCAGAGGTATGCCACCTCGAGGGAATGATCAAGCACGTTCTGACCGTAGCTTGTGCGGAAATGAAGTCTACCCAAAAGCTTTACAAGCTCCGGATGTATTCCGTTCACACCTGCTTCTATAATAGCTCTCTCGCCTTCGGATTTTATCATAGCTTCCACCTCACGGCGGGCTTTTTCATACATTTCTTCTATCCTTGCGGGATGTATGCGTCCGTCCGCTATGAGCTTTTCAAGCATGACTCTCGCTATTTCACGTTTCACGGGTTCAAAACATGAAAGCGTGATTGCTTCGGGCGTATCGTCAATTATCAGGTCAACGCCTGTTATAGTTTCGATCGCGCGGATGTTACGGCCTTCACGGCCTATAATGCGGCCCTTCATTTCGTCTCCGGGAAGGGGTACAACAGATACTGTGGATTCGCTTACGTGATCGGCAGCGACTCTCTGTATTGCAAGAGAAATGATCTCTCTTGCCAGTTTTTCGCTTTCTTCTCTTGTTTTCTGTTCAAATTCCATGATCTTGACAGCTTTTTCATGAGTCAGTTCATTGTCAAGATTGTTAAGAATATAAGCCTTTGCCTGTTCGGCTGTAAGACCTGAGATCTTCTCAAGCATTTCAAATTCGCTCTGCTTGATCTTTTCCGCTTCGGCAAGTCTGCTTTCAGCAGCCTTGTTCTTCTGGTTGACAGATTCTTCCTTTTTCTCCAGACTGTCGAGTTTCTTTTCAACAGATTCTTCTTTTTGCTGTATACGTCTTTCCTGACGCTGGATATCCTTGCGTCGATCTGAGATCTCTTTTTCCGCATTTGTAAGAAGTCTGTGCGCTTCATCTTTTCCTGCGATAAGAGCTTCCTTCTTAGCGGATTCGGCATCACGTTCTGCTTCTTCGACAATTCGTTTAGCTTCCTGTTCTGCGGAACCGATCTTCTCTTCGCCGATCTTCTTTCTGTAATTTATGCCGCCGAAAAATGCGGCAATACCTACAGCTACAGCAATGACAACAATAAGTATGATTGCCAGAACCGGATCCATAAAATTTGACACCTCCTGTAAATTGATTGATGGTTTTCATGACGAATTTCAGATTCATCGCAAATGATCATCTCAAAGGTGCCGTCGTAAGTTTTGCCTGATCAAACGGCAAAACACACTAATATTATATTTTGGCTTGTAATGGCTGCTCAGGTGCAGCGTGAGACCGATAAATAAACAGATAATACATAAGGGCAGTCAATTGTCTGACCGTGCTGAAAAAATTATTCTATGTTACAATAATATATTAAAGAACAACGTCTATCGGTATTCGGGAATGATTAAGCTAAGATCGTTGACTTTGCACCATTTTGGTGCCATACGAAAATATAATATATTCAACGGCGTAAACCTGAGTTGAAAATTCATTCATAAGGTTCTTCCCTTACAAAACACAGACGAACAACGTCTGTTATTTATTGTATAACGTTTTATGTGTTTTTGTCAAGAATTTTATGTAATTTTTAATATACCGAATAATCACTTTATCAATATTCTACTTTTTTACTATTTATTGACTATGTATTTTGACTCAGAGTCAGATTTATATTTCTTTTATTATGTTTTTGAAAGAGAGATCAAAGTGAGAAAATATACAAATCGTAATATTAATTAATATAATACAAATTGTATAAAATTAATTTAAAAAAATACTTGCATTATTAAAACGGATGATGTATAATAACAAAGTCGTCAGGAACGACATACAAAAGTTGGTGTTGATGACGTCGAGGGTCCACCCGTTCCCATGCCGAACACGGAAGTTAAGCTCGATAGTGCCGATAATACTTGGATGGTGACGTCCCGGGAAGATAGGAAGATGCCAACACATTAAAGCAGCCGCCCAATAGGGCGGTTGTTTTTTTGGCAAAGACGATATACAAATTGTATTTTATTTGATTTTTTAACAAATAGTTAATTTATCTTATCCAACTAACACAGTCGGAAGTTAGGAATGAGGAGTGAGGAATTAGGAATTATTATCGGCTGATAATTTCTTTCGCTGTATTCCGCTTCTTTCGTCGTTCCTGCTTCTATGTTGTCATTCCGAGCGGCGCGAGGAATCTTTACCATTAATGCGTATACAGCAGAAAGATTTCTCGTCGCTTTGCTTCTCGAAATGACAATGGGACTTTATTAATGACGCTTGCTATTATTTGGAATTTTTTATTATGAATTATTTACAATTCATGGGACAACTTTGAAAAGTAGTATGCGCTGCCATTGGAAGGTTTTTGCCCGGTTCCATTTCTGATATTCTTTCGTAAATGTTTATAACCAACCGGTCGATCAATTTCTAACTCCACTCTCCACACTTCACACTTTAATTAAGAATAGGGGAGACATCAAGCTGCTTGTTTTTTGTATACAAATAGTATAAAATACGATTTGTATTATAATACGTTCAATTATTTACGTAATGTATAATTATTACAGAGAGTATATTATTTATTTTCACATTACTCCGCTGCTGCATATTATATAGTGAATATAAGAAATCCGGTGGTGTGAAAATGAGTGTTTCGGAAATATTTATCCTGTCTGCGGCACTAAGCGCTGATGCAATCGGAATAGGTGCGTCATGCAGGCTCAAAGGAATACGTATGTCACTGCTGTCAAAGACGGCTATTGCGGTAATGTCTTTTCTGATCACGGGAGCGGCAGTGATGGCCGGGAGCTGTCTGAGCAATATAATTACGGTTGAAATAGCGGATATCGCGGGAGCTGTTCTGCTTCTTATTATCGGGATATATATTATCACAGGTTCCGATGGAGAAGGTGAAGCATCGGAAAATGCGGTGGAAAAAACTGCGGGGATACTAAGATATCCCGATCACGGAGATATGGACGGTTCGAGAAATATAGAGCTGGGAGAGGCGCTTTGCATCGGCGCGGCAATATCTGCCGACAGTGCCGCTGCCGGGATAGGAATGTCTGAGGCTGGTCTGCTGCTTCCTGTGTTTTGCGGAGTGATCCAGTTTTTGTTCCTGTGTATAGGAGAACGCAGCGCCGATTATTTCAGACGAAAATTCAGCGGCAGAGAAAAAATATTTACAACAGCTTCCGGAATAATTATAATAGTAACTGGACTTATGAAAATATCGGGCGGTATATAACTGAGGTTTTGTCGGGCGCATGGCTGTTTATGGCTTAAATGGTACGTTTTAGCTTATGGCGGGAAGAGCTCCTGAAAAAGTTTTTGCCGTACTTGCACAAAAGAACAGGTTCAAAATTAGTAAAGGCTTATATTATTTTGCTTTGTATAAAATGACAAATAAACTTGACAACTAATGTTTAATCTTTCAGAAAATAGCACCTTTTAACAGGAATTTAACAGATTAGAAATATATTTTATACTTTTTTAAAAATACAACTAAGCATATTGCACAAAACGTTAATCGGCAAAATTAATAAATATAAAACTAAATATTTGTAATAATTGATAAAATATTATTATTGTATCGTTAAATCGTACAAATTTATAAAGCTATAATTATGAATGTAGATAAAAATAACCATTGCCCGTTGAAATTGACGAATCTGTATGTTATCATAATTACAGTGGCTGACGAATGTATACGACTGCCTGTTGTATTTTATCGTCGCTGTAAGGCACATACGTGCACGAATCATAATTATACAGAAAGAGGGATCATCACAATGGTTAGTAAAACTAAAAGAGTTCTTGCTGTGATTCTTACCGGTATGATGGCTGCCGCAGCTCTCACAGGCTGTCAGCAGACTGTTCAGAATGATGGCGGATCTACAACTTCAACTGCATCTACTGCAACAGAGTCCGCAGGCGAGGCAAAGGATATCGAGGCTATGACAGATACTATCAAAGCCAAGATGAAGGAAGAAGCTGCTGCTACAGACGGCAAGCTCAGCATCACATTCTGGTGCGCAGGTGACGACCGTAAGTTTGAGAAATCAAGAATCGAAGAATTCCAGAAGAAGTATGCCGGCGACGGATATGAGTTCGATATCTCCGTAAAGGCTTCAGTCGGTGAGGGCGAAGCAGGCGGTAAGGTACTTGAGTCACCTAAGGACGCTGCTGACGTATTCAACTTTGCAGATGACCAGCTTTCATCACTTGTTGAATCAAAGGCTATCGCTCCTGTAATCGACCTCTACAACAGCAATGTTGTAGCAAATAACTCACCTGAGACAGTAGATGCTTATCAGATCAACGGAACACCTTATGCTTTCCCGAAGACATCTGATAACGGCTACTTCCTCTACTATGATAAGAGAGTATACCCCAATGAATCAGACGTTGCAAGCCTTGATGATATGATCGAGAAGGCTGCTGCTGAGAAGAAGAACGTATATATGAACCTGGGCAACGCTTGGTATAATGCTGCGTTCTACTTCTCCGCAGGTGTAAAGATCAAGTATGACGGAACTAAGCAGACAACCACATTCAATACTGATGAGGGTCTTAATGCTGCAAAGGCAATGTGCCATGTTGCTGAGAAGAGCGAAAAAGGTTTCATAGGCACAGACGGCGGTTTAAAAGATAACGCTGCTGTTGCAAAGGGCTTCAAGGACGGCACACTTGCTGCTGCTGTTATAGGTACATGGGAAGGTCCTGCTATCAAGGAGGCAATCGGAGCAGAGAATCTCGGAGCTGCTAAACTGCCTACAGCTCTTATCGGCGGCAAGCAGAAACAGCTCGAATCCTTCGGCGGATATAAGCTTGTTGGTGTTAACCAGTTTACAAAGTATCCTGTTACCTGCCAGACACTTGCATACTTCCTCACAAATACAGAGTCTCAGACACTCCGTTATAAGGAAAGAGGACTTATTCCGACTGACCTTACAGCACTTGAAGACGATGCTATCAAGAATGATCCGGCAAGAAAGGCTATTTCTGATCAGCAGCCGTTCTCACACGGTCAGGGCTCAAGCGTAAGCGGTAAGTATTGGGCAGTAACGGGCATCGGCGGCTTAGGCGGCGAGATCGTTACTAAGAAGGGTGCTATCGACGATGCAACTCTCAAGAGCAGTCTCCAGAGCATCCAGAACCAGATCGATACTTGATGACAGGTCTGAAATAATTGAATCAAAAGATGTTTGATTGACGAAATTTGCTATGGGTGGCTTGTGTTTGATCAGGCTGCTCATAGCAAATAAAGTCAATGGGCAAATATTATACAAAGGAGTTGTATATGAATGGATTTTCTGGATTATGCCCAGTTGACCACAGGTCAGAAGATATCCTATAAGATCAAGTCCTTTTTCACGGGCATCCCGGGCGCTATTGCGGGAATCGTAAGGGCTGTTATCAATTTCTTTAAGGGTATCTTTACATGGATCGGCAAAGGCTTCGCAGGATATGGCAGCCGTTTTGTCAAGGGCGATATAGGAACCAAGCTTTCCTATGTAATCATGGGCGCAGGCAGTGCGCTGCATGGTCAGATAGGAAAAGGTCTGTGCTTCCTTGCCGCAGAGATCGGTTACATAATGTTTATGATGAATTTTGGACTTACCTATATTTCCAAAATTTACGGTAATGTTCATTTTGACGAAGTTAATGTTGAAATTAACGGAGTTAAGCAGATCGCTGAAAATGTTGATGTTAACGGTGTTGTTGGTAACGTATCACCAATATATGACGTTGACCCCATATTCGGCGCACGTTCGGTTGTAAACCTTGATTCACTCGATGACTCTAACAAAGTTCTTCTGTTCTTTGTTATGACAGTTATTGTTTCAATTGCATTTTTTGCTGTATACATTACAAATACAAAGAGTGCTTTCAAATCTCAGGAAATAATTGCTGAAGGCAATAAGCCTATCAGCTTTATAGAGGAACTCAAAATGTTCCTTGACGAGCGTTTCCATGTTACAATGCTCGTTATTCCGGTTGTCGGTCTTCTTGTATTCACAGTTCTGCCTATCATCTTCACTATCTTTATGGCATTCACGAACTATGATAAGGAACATCAGCCTCCCGGAAATATGTACTGGTGGGTAGGCTTCAAGAACTTTGCTGATATATTCTACAGCAACCCTGATAAATCAGCTACATTCGGTAAGATCCTTTTATGGACACTTGTGTGGGCTGTATTTGCAACATTCACAAACTATATCTTCGGTATTATCCTTGCACTTATGATCAATAAGAAAGAGATCAAATTCAAGGGCTTCTGGAGAACAATGTTCGTTGTTACTGCAGCTGTTCCTCAGTTCGTAACACTTCTTATCTGCTCTCTTCTTCTTGCTGATTCCGGTCCTATCAATGATACTCTCAAATCTATGGGAATGCAGACGATTCCGTTCCTCTCAGATGCAGGATGGGCAAGAGTTACTGTAATCGTTGTAAATATGTGGGTTGGTATCCCATATACAATGCTTATTTCTTCGGGTCTTCTTATGAATATTCCAGAGGATCTGTATGAAAGTGCTCGTATTGACGGTGCAAATGCTTTCCAGCAGTTTACAAAGATCACATTCCCTTACATATTCTTCGTAACAACACCATACCTTATCACCACCTTCGTAGGCAATATCAATAACTTCAACGTTATCTACTTCCTTACAGGCGGTGGACCGAGCCCCGCATCATATTACAAGGCAGGTCAGACTGACCTTCTCGTAACATGGCTGTACAAGCTGACTACTCAGAGTTCAGACTTCAACCTTGCGGCTGTTATCGGTATTATCGTATTCATAATCTGCGCAGCAGGTTCACTTATTACGTTTAATATGTCCAAGGCATCAAAGAATGAGGAGGAATTCTCATGACAAATACATCTTCTATGCAGGCAGGTTATGCTGCCAAGAAAAAGGCTGTCAATACCCTGATCTATGTAATACTGACGATAATGGTTCTTATCTGGATCTCTCCTATCGTATGGCTTGTACTTGCATCATTCAGCGGTGACGGCGTTTCAACAGGACTTGTTCCTAAAACATTCACCTTCGATAACTATATGAGACTTGCTCATGACTACTATAAGGAGCAGGATGGTACTATAGTGTATTATGAAGCATCAGAAATGCCTTTCCCGTACTTTAAATGGATACTGAATACATTTATTGTTGCAGTTCTTTCCTGCGTTATTTCAACACTTATTATTCTCATGGTAAGTTATGCATTCTCACGTCTTCGTTTTAAGAGTCGTAAGACGTTCCTCAACCTTGGTCTTATCCTTGGTATGTTCCCCGGCTTCATGTCAATGGCAGCTACATATAGCATCATGGAGATCATCGGACTCAAGCAGAATCTGTTTGCACTTGTAATTGTTTATTCGGCAGGTGCAGGACTTGGTTACCAGGTTGCAAAAGGCTTCTTTGATACGATCCCGCGTTCGCTGGACGAAGCTGCAAAGATCGACGGTGCAACAAGAAATCAGATTTTCTGGATAATTATCCTTCCGCTTTCAAAGCCGATCATAGTATATACTGCTCTGACAACATTTATCGGACCGTGGGCAGACTACATTTTCGTAAGCTACTTCATGAAAGATAATTCAGACTCTTATACTATCGCTCTTGGTCTTTACAGAATGCTCGGACAGGAAACCCGTAACGAATACTTTACAGTATTCTGCGCAGGTGCTGTGCTTATAGCAATTCCGATCACAATACTTTTTGTAATCATGCAGAGATTCTATGTAGCAGGCGTAACAGGCGGCGCTGTAAAGGGCTGATTTGTAAAATTAAAGAAAGCAGGGATGCGAAAGCTCCCTGCTTTTGTTATATAACAAACCCGAAAGGAGAATATTATGCTGAACAAAAAATTAGTATCCCTTCTCTTGTGCGCAAGTATGAGTTCCGCAGTCTTGCTTGGCGGCTGCAGCCAACAAGTGACTGTAGAGGGAAGCACTGCGCCGATAGAAAGCTCGGCGGCTGATGAAAAAACCTCTGGAGAAGGTGCAGATACTTCCGCAAAAGAAAAAACAGGCCTGCCTCTGCCCGAAGACGGCGGTTTTACAACGGTTGATTATAAGCTTACAGACAGGTCGGATAAATATCGCACATATTACGAGATATTCCCATATTCATTCTGTGACAGCAACGGTGACGGGATAGGCGATTTCAAAGGGATAACCTCAAAGCTTGATTATCTTAATGACGGCGATACAAAAACTACTGATGATCTTGGGATAGAGGGAATATGGCTGATGCCGATAATGCCTTCACCGTCATATCATAAGTATGATGTCAAGGACTATAAAGCAGTTGACGAGGCATACGGAACAATAGAAGATTTTGAAGAGCTTGTTGAAGAGGCTCACAAGAGAGGTATCAATGTAATAATAGATTTTGTTATCAATCATTCTTCAACACAGAATGAATGGTTCAAAAAAGCAATTGAGGAGCTTAAAGCAGGCAAAACCGACGGTTATGTACAGTATTACAATTTCCAGAAAGGCAAAGATGGTGTCAAAGGCTGGTACAGCGCAGGCGTGGACGACTGGTGCTATGAATGTGAATTCTGGGATCAGATGCCTGATCTTAATCTGAAAAATGAAGATCTGAGAAAAGAACTTATTGATGCAGCAAAATTCTGGATAGATAAAGGTGTTGACGGTTTCAGACTCGATGCTGTTCTGTGGTTTGAAAAGACTTATTCTGACGGACAGGACGATGATGCTTCTGTTGAAGAGCTTAAATGGTTCTATGATAGTGTGAAGAAAGAAAAAGAAGATGTCTATATGGTGGGTGAGTGTTGGGATACCTCAGCTATGATAACAAAATTCTATGAATCAGGCATAGACAGTCTTTTTGATTTTGATGAACAGGGCTCAGGCGGACGAGTTGCAGATGCTCTTCACAGAAAATCCGCTAAAAAGTATGTTGAAAGTGTGACCAACTGGGAAGACAGGATTAAAGCGGTTAATGCAAATGCTATAAATACACCTTTTATTTCCAATCATGATACAGGAAGAAGCGCAGGTTTCTTTACAGATGATTATGAAAGAAAAATGGCGGCAGCCATGTATATTCTCTCACCGGGTAACTCATTTATTTACTATGGTGAGGAGATAGCAATGGAAAGTACTTCCGAAGACCCCGATAAGCGTAAAGGTATGTACTGGACCAATGCCGATGACAAGAGCTTTGTAAAAAGCATACCCGGTATGACTAATGATAAGATACCCGAGAAGTCTGTAGAAGATATGCAGAAGGATGAAAATTCACTGCTGAACTTCTACAAGCGTATAATTGCTCTGAAAAATCAGAATCCCGAAATAAAAAGCGGCAAAGTAACTTCACTTATCCTCGACGATGTCAAAGAGGTTGCAGGATTCATTATGGATAAAGACGGATCGAAGGTTGCTGTTATGTTCAATGCAGCAGACTATGCAATGAAGGTAACCGTACCTGAGGACAGCTTCAAGATCAGTGAAGTAAGGGGATATGCGATAGCAGGCGCAGAAAAAGCAGAGGAAACATCTGCTGATGAAAATGATCCGTTTGCTGTGGCAGCTCCATCTGCGGCAGAGGACGATCCCTTTGCAACAACTACCAATTCTTCGGAAGGAGAAAAGGAAGCCATTGAAGCAGACGAATTTACAGTTGACGGTCAGGAAGTGACCTTCCCCGCACGCAGTGTAATAATACTGAAGTAAAATAAAAAGTCCATTCCTTTATCCGGAAAAATCCGGGAAAGGAATGGACAGTTTTATTTTTTATTGTTGTTAAACTTAATAAAGGGGGAAGTTCTTGCAGATATCGTCAACGCCTGCAAGGATAGCTTCTTTATTGTTATCAAAATCGTTAAGAGCGAGAGTGATGTATTCAGCTATCTTATCCATTTCCGCAGTTCCCATACCTCTTGTGGTAACAGCAGCGGTACCAAGACGTACACCGCTTGTAACGAAGGGACTTCTTTTTTCGTTGGGGACAGTATTTTTGTTGGCAGTGATACGAACTTCATCAAGACGATGTTCAAGCTCCTTGCCTGTTACTTCACTGTCAGTAAGGTCAAGCAGCATTACATGGTTATCTGTACCGCCTGAAACGAGCTTGCATCCGCGGTTTACAAGACCGTCAGCGAGAGCTTTGGCGTTTTTAACTATGTTTTCGCCGTAGGCTTTGAACTCGGGTTTAAGAGCCTCACCGAAGCATACAGCTTTTGCAGCGATTATGTGCATAAGCGGACCGCCCTGTGTTCCGGGGAATACAGCCTTGTTGATGCCCTTTGCAAGATCTTCATCATTTGTAAGGATAAGACCGCCTCTCGGACCTCTGAGAGTCTTGTGAGTTGTAGTTGTTGTGAAATGAGCGTATGGCACAGGGTTGGGGTGAACACCTGCTGCAACAAGACCGGCAATATGAGCCATATCTACCATAAGGTAAGCGCCGCAGGCATCTGCGATCTCTCTGAAACGCTTGAAATCAATGATCCTGGGATATGCGCTTGCACCGCATACGATAAGCTTTGGCTTTACTTCCATAGCTGTCTCATATACTTTATCATAGTCAATAACGTGAGTAACAGGGTCAACTCCGTATGAAACGAAGTTATAGTATTTACCTGAAATATTTACGGGTGAGCCGTGTGTAAGGTGACCGCCTTCAGATAGAGTCATACCCATTACGGTATCGCCTGGCTGAAGAATGGAGAAATATACGGCAGTATTTGCCTGTGCGCCCGAATGAGGCTGAACATTGGCAAATTTTGCTCCGAAAAGCTCACATGCACGATCTATTGCTATCTGCTCGACAACGTCTACATACTGGCAGCCGCCGTAGTATCTTTTGCCGGGATAACCCTCCGCATATTTGTTTGTAAGTACTGAACCCATAGCTGCCATAACAGCAGGAGAAACTATATTCTCGGAAGCTATAAGCTCAATGTTCTGCTGCTGCCTTTTAAGCTCGTCACCCATAGCATCAGCTACTGCGCTGTCATATTTAGCTATAAAGCCGATACTATCCATCAGATCATTGTACATTTAAAAGTCCTTCTTTCTTCATTATTCGGACATCGTCCGTTTTCTCTTATATTATACATTATCATTCCCAATAAATCAACCCCGCCCGGCGCCAGCGTGACGCTGGACCCTAAAACGCGGAGTTCGCTTCACTACGTTCCGCTCTGGGCTCGTCGCTGCAACCTTTATTTGTCGCGGTTATAACTTTTATTATCGACTGCTATTTTATGTTCCTCGCTCAAAGTTAATGAAAAGCTTAATTTCCCCAGAATTATTTTAAACTAACCGGGCACGGCGAGCCGCCGATCTTTTAAATGCAGGGCTCCTCGCCCTGCACCTCGCAAGGGGCTCGAGCCCCTTGACCCGCAAAATTATATCATTTTTTCATATTCCGAACTTTAATGCCCATATCGAAAGTAAGGTAATAGCAGCAGTTTTTACGTAAAAGTCAGGAAAACGAATGAAGCGGTAAATGGAAAAACGCAAAAGTTTCGCAGGGGCCTTTTCAAAGGCTTGCGGGTTCGGGGCAGAGCCCTGGCAGATTCCAAAGGCGGAGCCTTTGGCCGTCGGAGACACAGAAAACAGAACTTTCCCATGCGAGTGCTGTAAAATTCAGTGATAAAAATTTTCAAGTGAATAAAAGTAATGCAAAAGTGTGGAGGATGTGTTATAATACACTATATACGGATTTCATAACGGAATAGAGCATAATGAAGATGAAAATGGAGGATAGTTATGTCTGAAATAAATAACGATGATATTCCCGTCCATGATCCTTCTTTAGCGGGGCTTGATGATGAAGACAAAAGTATTCCTGCCTCGGAAAGATTCAGACGCAAGATATTCAAAATGGTATCTGTAGGTGTGGTAGATGTATTCATTAATCAGTTCTATGATGTACTGAGCACATCTATGCTGATAGTTAATCTTGCAATAACAATACTTAACACATATGACCCCGTGAGAGAAAAATATGGTCTGATCTTTGATGAAGTGGAGCTTGTGACAGTTATCTTTTTTGCCATAGATTATGTACTCAGACTATATACGGCAAAATGCCTTTATCCCAACAAAAGCCATCCGAGAGCCGTCTTGAAATATATTTTTTCATTTACGGGAATTATAGACTTTTTATCATTTTTCCCGTACTTCATGCCAACATTTTTTCCGGCTGGAGCGGCTGTTTTCAAAATGTTCCGTGTGGCAAGAATTTTAAGACTGTTTCGCATAAATGCTTATTATGACTCGCTGAATGTTATTACGGAAGTACTTCTTCGCAAAAAACAGCAGCTTATGTCATCCATATTTATCATACTTGTTATGATGCTTGCCTCAAGCCTTTGTATGTACAGTATAGAAAACCCTGTTCAGCCCGAGGTTTTCAGCAACGCGTTTTCGGGAATATGGTGGTCGGTTTCTACTCTTCTGACTGTGGGATACGGAGATATCTATCCCATAACTACCGCCGGAAAGGCTTTTGGTATAGTTATAGCTTTCTTAGGCGTAGGCATTGTCGCTATACCCACAGGTATTATTTCCGCGGGCTTTGTCGAGCAGTATTCACGTCTTCAAAGCATTGGGAACGGCGAGGAGGAAGATGTACACTTTATAAAAATAGAGCTGAAAAAAACCGACCGCTGGGTCGGTAAAAGAATAATGGATCTTGCCCTTCCTCACGGCATGATAGTTGCGGTCATACAGCGGGGCGATGATACTATAATCCCCCGTGGAAACGTCAGACTTGCAGCGGGAGATTATATAGTCATAGGAGCGGATTCCATCAAGGGCGACAAGCACGTATACCTTAAAGAAATAACTATACGCAGAAACCACAGATGGAACGGTCAGATGCTGAAAGACCTTGATATCTCACGTCAGACATTTATTGTTATGGTGAAGCGTGAGGGAAAAACCATTATACCAAAGGGAGATCTTATTTTTCATGAAAATGATTCTGTGATCCTTTATTCAAAAGTAAATGATAAAATATCAGATGATGAAAGATCGGAAGAAATATAAACAGCCTTACAGTAAACGCAGATTTTTTTACAATAATATCCTGATGCTTACATCAGGAAAAAACATAATGCTGTTTACTTTAAATAATAAAAGTCTGGAGAGATGAAAATGAGAAAAACGAAAATCATATGTACTTTGGGTCCTGCTACCGAGGATGAAGCTATACTTCGTGAGCTTATGCTCAGCGGTATGGATGTTGCAAGAATAAATATGTCACATGGTACCTATGAAGAACATAAGGCAAAAATGGACAGGGTAAAGAAGCTCCGCCATGAGCTTGATATGCCTGTTGCAATACTTCTTGACACAAAAGGTCCTGAGATCCGCACGGGAAATTTTCCCGAAAAGGTTGTACTTGAATCGGGACAGAACTTCACTCTTACAACAGTTCCCTGTGACGGTGACAGCGACCATTGTTCTATAACATTTGCAGGGTTGCCCGATGATGTAAATACAGGCACAAAGATACTGATAGACGATGGTCTTATAGAGATGGAAGTCATAGATAAAAACGAAACAGACATTATATGCAAAGTACTGAACGGCGGTCCGGTTTCGTCACATAAAGGCATAAATGTTCCCGATATAACATTATCTCTCCCCTTTCTTAGCGAAAGGGATAAGGAAGACCTGAAATTCGGTATCGAGCAGGATGTTGATTTTGTAGCGGCTTCCTTTACAAGAAGTGCCGATGATATAAACGAGATGAAAAGCTTTCTTGAAGAGAACGGCGGTCATGATATCCGCATAATCGCAAAGATAGAGAACAAGGACGGCGTAAACAATATAGACGATATTATCCGCATATCTGACGGTATAATGGTAGCAAGAGGCGATCTGGGTGTTGAGATACCCATAGCAGAGATACCTGTAATTCAGAAAATGCTTATAAAGAAAACAAGAAATTCCGATAAGCCTGTTATAACAGCGACTCAGATGCTTGATTCAATGATAAAGAATCCCCGTCCGACCCGTGCCGAAACTACAGACGTTGCAAATGCCATTTATGACGGCACAAGCGTTATAATGCTTTCGGGAGAAACAGCGGCAGGCGCATTCCCTGTTGAAGCAGTGAAGACTATGGCGAATATAGCAGTAACCACGGAGAACAATATAAACTATATCGACCGTTTTAACAAGCTTGATATGCACGAAAGACCCGATGTTACGTCTGCCATTTCCCATGCGACCTGTACTACAGCCCACGACCTTGGCGCAGCGGCTATCATCACAGTTTCAAAAAGCGGAAGCACATCACGTATGCTTTCAAAATACCGTCCCGAATGTCCCATCATAAGCGGCACCCCCAGTGAAAAGGTATGGCGTCAGACAAATATGTCCTGGGGTGTTTGTCCGATCATGATAAAGGAAAAGGATAATACCGATGAACTTATCGACCATGTTATAGATGTAGCACAAAAAAAGGGACTGCTGAAAAACGGCGATCTTGTTGTTCTCACGGCAGGTGTTCCCCTTGGCGTATCAGGTACGACAAATCTTATGAAAGTACATCTTGTGGGAAATATACTTTGCAGCGGAGGAACGATAGTAAATGATCTTTCCGCACATGGTCATCTTGTTGTCTGCAAAACAGACGAAGAAGCAATGCTTAACTGCAAAGAAGGCGAGATTCTCGTTATTCATGAAACCAACAACAGCCTTCTGCCTGTTATGAAAAAGTGTGCGGCAATAATAACTGAGGTTGACGGAACAGACAGCCATGCCGCAATAGTTGGTCTTGCGCTTAACAAGCCTGTTATCGTAGGCGCAAAAAATGCTACAGCCCTTCTCAAGACTGGCGCAAATGTAAATATCTTTGCCGGAAAAAGCCTTGTAACAACAGCAACAACGCAAGTGTAAATAAGCTCAGGGCTCGGGGCTAAGAGCTTGTCGGTTCGGAGTTTATACGCTGAGTGCAGCTTTTTTAATCGCTTTAAGTTTTTGATTTGCGAAAATCAGCGGCATTATTGCGAATTTACTCTGAGCCGACAAGCTTTTATTTTGGATGTGAACTGAGACGGTTTCGTGAATAAACTTATAGTTGAGTGTCCTTAGCGTTTGTTGAGAAAAAACGAAAACGGTTGGTTGAATAACAACAAATGGCAGATTAAAATATAAACAGGTTAAATTTTATCATTGAAAAGGATATATCAAAAACGGAGGTAATATTCATGAAAAGGTTCATAGCAGTTTTATTGTCATCACTAATACTTTGTTTGGCTGCGGCTTGTTCTTCATCAGGGGTTACAACTGCACAAAGCAGTTCCGAAAGTCAGTCAGTAACTGCAGGTTCCGGATCAGCAGAAAACAGTGTTTCTCAGGAAAGCCCTGCCGTAGATGATCTTTTTTCCGCATTGGGGGATGTATCAGAGGAGGAACATGATATGAAAACAGCAATAGGCGAAATACTTGACAAAAACAAATTCGAGGGCGTATTATATGCCGAAAAAGGCGGAGAAGCAGTTTTTTCCGATTCGAGAGGTAATCTTGAAAACGGAGATCCTATAATGCCTGATACTTCCATGCCGGTAGGTTCCGTTTCAAAGCAGTTTTGCGCCTGTGCGATTCTTTCGCTTGTCGAAAAAGGAAAGCTGAGTCTTGATGATACTTTAGACAAATACTATCCCGAATTTGAAAAGGGGAAAAAAATGACGCTGAAAAATGTCCTTTCCATGAGGGCAGGTCTGGCGGATATAGACGAAAGCATATACAAAATAGTTTCCGTTGATAAGACAGAAGAAGAAAATACAGAAGCTGTTAAGAAATGGCTTTTTGAGCAGGATGTTTTGTGCGAGCCTGATACGGAATTCCACTATTCAAACGCAGGATTTTTCCTTTTAGGAAATATTGTTGAACAAGTATCGGGGCAGAAATACATTGACTATCTCAGGGAGAATTTTTTTGCACCCATCGGAATGGAACACACAGGTAATATAGATGAAATGAACGCATCCGCTGAGTGGGCAGGCGGTGTTATATTTAAGAATATCGACGCACAGCCCGGACTTACAAAGGGCGCAGGTGATATTATTTCAAACGGTGGTGCGACAGTTCGGTGTCGAAAATATAGTCGGTGGGAAGCCGATACGGTAAGGAGTAGTCAACCGCCGTTATCCAGCCTTGGAGCCAAAGCCG
>CACWRT010000033.1 GCA_902763365.1 uncultured Ruminococcus sp. | reverse complement strand
CCAATTATAATTTTACACTAACCGGCGAGCCGCCGGACCCTAAACGCGGGTATCGCTCCGCTGCGCATCCGCTCTGAACTTGCGGTTCATGCTGTACTGCCCGCGTATCAGGCTTCTTGAGCAGCTCATTTTTTTCCATTGATAATATTTTGCCAATTATAATTTTACACTAACCGTGACGCTGGACCCTAAAACGCGGGGGTCGCTCCGCTGCGCATCAGCTCCGGGCACGTCGCTGTAACTTTTATTTGTCGCGGTTATTACTTTTATTATCGGCTGTTATTTTATGCTCCTCGCTCAGGTATATAAAAGTATTTAATTATTTCTTAAATATTTTACTAAAAAATAATCAGACACTGTGCTAATAGTGGATAATAAGCCGAAACCCTTGCAAAGTGATTGATTTTTAGAAAAATACATTATATAATCTTATTGGTGAATCGGCTTTATAAGCAGGTTTTAATTCTTACGAAGCAGGTGATCGTTTTGAGAAATCCCGTACGCAGGACAGAAGTCGTTATTGACCTCTCTGCACTTGAACATAATGCAGGTCTTATCAGATCAAAAATCGGCAGTAATACTAAGATCATGGCTGTACTGAAAGGCGATGCCTATGGTCACGGTGCCGCAAGCGTTTATCCTACACTTAAAAAATGCGGTATCGAATCTTATGCTGTATCTGTATGGAAAGAGGGCGCTGCTCTAAGAAAAAATGGTTGTACCGAACCTGTACTTATTCTCGGGGATACTCATGACGAAGAATATGAAAATCTGATTAAATATGATCTGACTCCTACAATCTTTACCTTGGATGCAGCAGAAAAGCTTAATGAGGCTGCCGAACGCAGCAACTGTATTCTTTCTGTAAATATTAAAATAGATACAGGTATGAGCCGCATCGGTCTTCCCGCAAATGAAGAGTCTGTGGATATTATTAAAAAAATCAGTATGCTGCCTTTTCTGAAAATAACCGGTGTATTTACACATTTTGCCCGTGCCGACGAACCCGACGGTGCTGCCGCTAAAAAACAGCTTGACAAATATCTGTATATGCTTGATCTTCTTGAAAAAGCAGGTGTGGATGTTCCTATGCGTCATACCGCTAACAGTCCCGCTATCCTTCTCAGACCCGAAAGCTACCTTGATGCAGTAAGAGCAGGTGATATTCTTTTCGGTCTTTGCCCTGTTGATGAGGAACTGTGGGAAAAAGAGGATTTCAGACAGGTGATGAGTTGGTACACCTACGTAGTTATGGTAAAGGAAGTTCCCGAAGGTACGGAAGTAGGATACGGCGGTACATTTGTGACAAAACACCCGACCAGAATTGCTACTATCCCCGTCGGATTTGCTGACGGATACAGCAGAAGGCTGTCTAACAAGGGCTACGTAATGATACATGGTCAGAAAGCGCCCATAATCGGAAAGGTTTGTATGAACCAGTTTATGGTGGATGTTACTGATATTGATAATGTTTCAAGAGGAGATAAGGTCGGACTTATTGATAATGATATGACAATACTGCGTATGGCTGATCTCATAGAAGCTAATGTTGACGAGATAGTTTGTGCCGTACCCACAGTTATCCCCAGAGTTTATATTCATGACTGATTATTTTATCCCCAATGATAAAAAGATAAAAGGAGATTTTTTATAATGTCAAAACTTTATGTTTTTAAGATCCTCGCTCATTCAAGCTTTAAGAAAATGAATACTGCTATAAAAACTGTTCATGAACGCAGCGGCAAGGGCAGAATTTCTACCTTTTTCGATATGCTTTACTGCGCCAAAAAGTACGGCGCAGGCTATAATGATTACCAGATATTTGCCTTCTACAATATGAACAAGGCTCAGAGAAGTACTTTCGTAACTCGTATTATCAATCAGCGTTTCAACAGCTTCATGAATAACTATGATTATGAACATTTCCTCGAAAACAAGGATGAGTTTAATAAACTGTATAAAAAATATGTAGGCAGGGGTTTTCTTCTACTCGATGAAGCCGGTGAAGATGAAGCAAAAAAATTCCTCTCGGAAAGAGAATATATTTTCTGCAAAATGAAAGACCTTGAATGCGGTCACGGATGCGAAAGAATAAAGGTAAGCGACTATGAAAGCATCGACGAGCTTTACAAATATCTCAAGGACAAGGGCTTCTGCATCGTTGAGGATAATATCAGGCAGCATCCCGCTCTAAGCAAGCTTTATCCCAATGCGGTAAACAGTATGCGTATCATAACAGTTCTCGACAAGGACGGACAGTCCCATCTTCTCTATGTAGTTCAGAAAATGGGCGTAGGCGGAAGTATAATAGATAACAACTGTATGTTCACTCCCGTTGATCCCGAAACCGGAAAGATCCTTTATCCTGCACATTCCGGTGATACACTCAAGGGCATAGTTTACACCGAGCATCCCGATACTCATGTTAAAATTCAGGGATATCAGATACCGTATGTCAAGGAAGCTGTACAAATGTGTCTTGAGGCAGCTAAGATAACTCCTCAGATACGCTTCGTCGGATGGGATGTGGCTATCACAGAGGACGGACCTGTTATAATCGAAGGCAACACTTACTGTGCTCATGATTTCTGGCAGCTGCCGCCTCATACCCCGGATAAAATAGGTATGCTTCCGAAAATTAAAAAGTATGTCCCCGAATTCTTTGAAAAACAAAAAAGTAAATAAGACACGGTCTTATATGTACCGACGGATAGATTATATCTGTCGGTATTTTTTTTATAATTTTTTTCGGGTTTTCATAATAGTAACTTTTCAGTTCCCTGTTTCTTATGGAGAATTCTTCCAGTTATGGTTTGTGATTCCTCATCAAATTCGTCATTTCTCATATTTAAAAACTTTTAATTCGACGTTTTATTGTCATTTCGACCATATTCTGCCGTATTCAACATTTTTTATTTTCTATAAAACAACAAAAATATTATACTATTGTTGTATTGAAACTTGTAAGTATTTACTATATAATATAAGCATGAAGAAAATGAGTACAATTTATTGTATAGAGAGGAGAGGTCGTACATGAAGGTGATAGTGTCTAAAACCAACTCACCATTTTCCTACATTCTTACAAGATCTGAGATAAGCGACAAAAGTATCGGATGTGAATATGAATATGTATATGGTATATCTGTTTCAGATTCCGAAAATATGATCTCTGTGGAGGATATATCACCGGATTATACTGCTGTAAAAAACTTGTTTGAGCTTATCTATGAAGAACAGCTGTATCCTGAGCATCTGTATGATGTGATCGAAGATTTTCTGTCCTGACGGAATATATCTTTTCTGAAAAATCAGGGTTTTTGATCAAAATATTTTATTTTTCAAAAAATTTGACCTTTCGGGGTCAAATTTTTTTGTTTTTCGGGGACTTGTGAAAGGAGGTTATGAATATTGGAAAAAGTCATGAGACTTACGCCTAAGGAAAAACTTTTCTGCTGCTATTATGTCAGCAGCGGAAACTGTAAAGAAGCTGCCGCCTGCGCAGGCTTTCGCAATCCCGAACAGCGGGGCAATGCTCTGCTTGCAAGAGATGATGTCAATGCTGAGATCCACAGACTTTTTGAAGCAAGAAACAAAAACTACAGGCAGCAGGCTCGTGCAGGCTATGAAAGGCTTGCTTTCGGAAATGTTACGGATGCTGTAAGGCTTATGTTTGCGGATGATCCCGATATGAGCAGCATTGCTTCTCTTGATCTTTTTAATGTTGCAGAAATAAAAAGACCAAAGGACGGCGCGCTTGAGATAAAGTTTTTCGACAGGATAAAGGCTCTTGAAAAACTGGAATCCGCAGACAAGGAAGAAACCAGCAGTGTTTCGGAGTTCTACAAAGCTCTTGCAAACTGCGGAAGCTCCGAAAACGGAAAAGGAGGTCAATGTGAAATTCAGGAGATTTTCTGAAAAACAAAAAACAGTCCTCACATGGTGGTACGGCGAAGGTGATAAATTTGACGGCATTATCTGTGACGGTGCTGTCAGAAGCGGTAAAACGCTTTGTATGAGCATTTCATTCGCTTCATGGGCTATGCTCAGATTCAGCGGTGGAAATTTCGCTATATGCGGAAAAACTATAAGATCGGTCAAGAGAAATGTTGTTGTCCCGCTTATATCTGTGCTAAGAGATCTGGGTTTTGAGGTTAAGGACAGGCTTTCCATGAATAAGATGGACGTCTGCGCTGACGGAAGAGTGAATACGTTCTACTTCTTTGGCGGAAGGGATGAAAGCTCCGCTTCGCTTATTCAGGGTATGACACTTTGCGGTGTGCTTTATGACGAAGCTGCGCTTATGCCCAGATCTTTTGTAGAACAGGCTGCAGCAAGATGCAGTGTGGAAGGCTCCAAGCTTTGGTTCAACTGTAATCCCGAATATCCTCAGCATTGGTTCTGCCGTGAATGGGTAAAAAAAGTCAGGGAGAAAAATCTGTATTACATTCATTTCACTATGGAAGACAATCCCTCACTTTCACAGAATATGCTCTCAAGATACAGAAAAATGTACTCGGGCAGCTTCTATCAAAGATATGTCCTGGGAAAATGGGTGGCATCTGAAGGGCTTGTATATCCTTTCATGTCGGAGGATCATATGCTGTACGACATACCGGCAGAGAAATTCGACGATTACATCATATCCTGTGATTACGGTACTGTAAATCCTTCATCCTTTGGACTATGGGGGCTTTACGGCGGAATATGGTACAGGATAGATGAATACTACTATGACTCACGCCGGGAAGGAAGCTCAAAAACCGATGAGGAACATTACAAAGGTCTTTGCAGTCTTGCCGGGGACAGGGATATAAACAGGGTCATAGTTGATCCATCTGCCGCAAGCTTTATCGAAGTCATAAAAAGACACGGCAAATTTTCTGTTACTCCTGCAAAAAATAATGTTATTGACGGCATAAGGCAGGTAAGCACTGCTTTGAAACAAGGAGATATCAGGATCTGCCGCTGCTGCACCGACAGCATAAGAGAATTCGGACTTTACCGCTGGGAAAGCAGCGGCAGGGACTCTCCAGTAAAAGAAAACGATCATGCTATGGACGATATAAGATATTTCGTAGCTACTTATCTTAGTCAGGGTGAGGATCTCTTCTTTGCCCTATCTGTGAACCGCCGGGAGGTGATGATTTGAGTTGGTTCAGAAAAAAACATAAAAATAATTCCGTCCCCGTTCAGACCGCTTCTTCGGGAAGATCGGTACATCCTTTCGCAAGCATATTAAACTATTCCCCAAAAAGATCGTATGAAAAACAGCTTTACCGCTCTCTCAGAGAATCTGTTCCTGTAATTGATGCGGCTATCTACAAGATCATAAGACTGGTGGGTGGTTTCCATGTAGTATGTAATGATCCCGGTACTCAGAAAAAACTTGAAGCATTTCTTAACAGCATCCGTGTAAATTCAGTTTCTTTCGGAATTGAAAGCTTTATTTCCATCTATCTTGAGCAGCTTCTGACTTACGGTACCGCTATAGGTGAAATAGTTCTGGGCAAAGACGGCAGTATCTGCGCTCTTTACAACAGCGATCCCGATGATGTGGAACTTATATGCAAAGACGGTCCTCTGGATGTAAGGATCTATGCCGCAGATGAATACGGTAGTCTTAAAGAAGTACAGTTTCCCCAGCTTATCCTGTGCAGCGCAGCTATGCCAGAAGCAGGCGGGGTATACGGAACTTCTATACTTAAAGGACTTCCGTTCGTTACGGATATACTGCTGAAAATATTCAATGCAGTCGGTACTAACTGGGACAGGGTCGGCAATGTCAGATTTGCCGTTACATACAAGCCTCAGGAATCCGACAGGAATTTCAGCAGGGAAAGAGTAATGATGATAGCTGATGAGTGGAGCAAGGCTATGAAAAGCCGCGAACCGAGGGATTTTATTACTGTCGGTGATGTAAGCATTAAAGCAATTGGCGCAGACAATCAGATCCCTGACAGCGAGGTTCCCGTAAGACAGATAATGGAACAGATCGTGGCTAAGCTATCCATACCACCCTTCCTTTTAGGACTTAACTGGTCCACATCCGAGCGAATGTCCTCCCAGCAGGCAGACATTCTTACAAGTGAGCTGGAATATTACAGGCGACTTCTTGAACAGCCTGTGCGAAAAATATGTGATACCTTCCTTTCTATAGAAGGTATAAGCGAAGATTTTACTATCGAATGGGATGCTATAAATCTACAGGATGAGGTAGAGCTTGCAAGGGCAAGACTGTATAATGCCCAGGCTGATAATCTGACAGGAAAGGAATGATATATTGGATAAAAATGAACTTGAACTTATAAACAAATATACACGGCGCCCGTTTACCGAAGATGAAATATATTCGTTTACAGTCACTCTCTGCGACAATGAAACTGACAGGGATAATGAAAGATTTTCCGATGAGGCACTTGAAAAACTCGGAAAGCTTTTTACGGGCGTTACAGGTATTACAGACCATGAACCAAAGGCAGATAACCAGACAGCAAGAATATACCGCTGCTTTACCGAAAAGCCTGAGGGGCAATATACTTCCGACGGAAGAGTTTATATCAGGCTTAAAGCTCTTGCATATATCCCTAAGGCTAAGTGCAGCGAGGACATTATTGCACAGATAGAAGCAGGTATAAAAAAAGAAGTAAGCGTCGGGTGCTCGGTGTCTAAAAGATTATGTTCCGTATGCGGCAAGGATATTCTGAAATGTTCTCACCGATCGGGACAATATTACAACGGCATAAAATGCGTTACTATTCTTGACGAACCAACGGACGCTTATGAATGGTCATTCGTTGCAGTTCCTGCCCAAAAGGCGGCAGGAGTTACCAAAAATTACAGAAAGGATACTGATAAAATGGACATTGAAAAAAGATTGTCACAGGGCGGGGAACAGACCTTTACCGCCGAAGAAATGTTTGTAATTGCTGAAAAATTCCGAAGTCTCAGCGAACGCGCTGCCGACGGCGACGCATACCGTACAAGACTCGAAAGCGATATCGGAAAAATGGCAGCCATAGCTCTTCCCGAGCTCAAAAGGGATACGCTGAACTTTATTACGTCAAAAATGAACGCAGTTCAGCTGGAAGAGCTTTGCGGTGCGCTTACCAAAAAGGCTTCCTCGGTAATGCCGATAAAGCCTCAGCTTGCGGCTGTCAAGAGCATCAGAAATAATAACAATAACGACTATAAAAATATCTGAGGAGGAATTTTATTATGAATGTAAGTTTTAACGGATTTGGTGAGAATATTCTCACATTTGAATTTCAGGGTGATCTGTCTGTCGGCGATCCCGTTATGATTGTCAGCAGCGGTACTGTACAGAAGGCTTCCGGCAAGTTCTGCGGTATCTGCACCGGGGTCAGAAACGGATATGCGTCCGTTCAGGTGAGCGGTTATGCAAGGGCTTCCTATACTACCGCGCCTGCTGTTGGCTACAGCAAAATATCTGCCGAAAACGGCAAAATAAATGCTGACAGTTCAAACGGCAGAGAATATCTTGTTATTGATACAGACAGTTCAGAAAAAACATTCGGTTTTATACTTTAAGGAGGTAATCTTATATGGCTTATTTTGACAATATTAAACTTGAAAAGGGTATGTACGGCGAAGGCGGACGTTCATTTACCGATATACTTGAAGAACTTGACCCTTCCGAAAACTACAGAAATACTCAGCTTGAGGGACTTGACGCTTATCAGCGTCAGCTGAAAAGATTTGATATCAAGGTAGGCGGCGCTATGTCCGATACAGTGAGCAAATTCTTTCAGACCGGCGACAGTGCAGCTCTCTTTCCCGAATATGTTTCAAGAGCTGTAAAGCAAGGAATGGAAAGAGCTGATATTCTTTCGGATATCGTCGCAGCTAAGACTGTAATAGACGGTCTTGACTACCGTTCCGTTGTTTCAGCACCTACAGAAGACGACAAGTCTTTAAAGCCTGTGGCTGAGGGGGCTTATCTTCCCCGCACCAATGTCCGCAGCAGCGATCATCTTGTAAAGCTTCAGAAAAGAGGCAGGATGCTGGTGGCTTCCTATGAAGCAGTAAAATTCCAGAAGCTCGATCTCTTTACCGTTACTCTTCGCCAGATCGGTGCTTATATCGCACGTCAGCAGCTGACAGACGCTGTGAACGTTATTATCAACGGTGACGAAAGCAACAGCGCCGCTGATACCGTCAGCACAGCATCAGCGGGCGATGTGGTTTATGAAGATCTCATAAAACTCTGGTCAGAGCTTTCTCCGTATGAGCTCAATACTATGCTTGCGCCCACTGCTGCTATGACAAAGCTTCTGTCTATGAGTGAAATGAAGGATGCAAAAGCAGGTCTTGATTTTCACGGAAGCGGCAGGATGATAACTCCTCTCGGCGCAAAGCTTCTCCATGTTCCGGGTATAAGCGGAAACAAGATCATCGGTCTTGATAAAAACTGCGCTCTTGAAATGGTACAGTCAGGGGGTATCATTATGGATCACGATAAGCTTATTGACAGACAGCTTGAAAGAACTGCTATCAGCTGTATAACAGGCTTTGCAAAAATATTCCCTGATTCCTCCAAGGTTCTTACATACTAAGGAGGGGTGACGGTTGGATATTGAACATATTTTCGATATATTCTGCCGTCTGACCGGTCTTGCAAAAACAGAAGCGGCAGGGTTCAGATTCCTTTGCGAAGGTGCGGCAGGGTATTTAAATACCCGCCTTGCCGCTGCGCCTGACCGGAAAGACTTGAACAGGATATTTTTTGCAGCAGCAGCCTTAGCCTGTTACAGATATTCTCTGATGTGCATGACGGAAGGTAATGGAGGCGAAATAAAGATCGGTGATGTTTCCATGAAATCATCGGGAATGAAACAGGTGGATTCCGCCGAAAAACTCTGTCATGAAGCATTTCGTGAGATAAGTGATCTTATTACAGATCCGGAATTTGTTTTTAAGGGAGTGTAAAAATGAACAATATGTTTAATTTCGCCCTTAAATGCTTCGGTACTCCTTTAACTTTTGAAAAGGGTAATAAAGTTTACAGAAGTTACGGTGTCTTAATGCCTTACCGTGATGTTCAGAAAAACAACGGCGGTGTTACTCACAAGGGAAACTTCCGGAATGAGCCCGACAAGTTTGTTCTGTATACAGATGATAGATTTCTTCATAAGGCTGTAAGGGGCGATACTGTCAGCGATGGGAAAAATGAATACTATATACTATGGAAAGATGTCTTTACAAGCCGCAAAGGCAGCTATACAAAGGCAGCTTTGAGGAAAACAGGAGGCTGTGAATGAATTGTGCTGATCTTATAATTGAACAAATAATAACTGCGGGAAATGAAAGATATCTTTTTTGCAGGAATGATGAGGAAACAGTTATACCATTCCCGCTTAAAAAGCCTTTTGTGACCTTTTCTGTCATTGAAGACAATGTGGAAAATCTTTTAGGCGACGGTAGCAGTATCTGTACAGAAATAATAAACGTTACCGTAAGAACCAACGAAACCGAAGGAGAAGGATCATGCAGAAAATCTGCCGAGGAAGTCTGCATTGAAATAATGAAGGCGGATAAGAAAAAAATGATTATTTCCGTAAATGCGGGAAAATGTGAATTTGAAGAGGACAGTCTGTGCTACGCCGTCAATTTGCAGTTAAGACTCAGAACGGTAAGAAAAAGCTTATCTTAGATGAAAGGAAGGTGTCTGCTATAGAGTATGAAGAATGTTTATGCGGCAGGGATGTCGCTGTACGGATAGACGGAAAACAGGTATTTCAGGTAAAACGTGCGGAAGTAAAAAAATCATCGGAAATTCACAGGATAAGATCTGTATTCAATTCGGAAGATGTGGGACTGGTAAGAACTAAAGTACGATATAAAGTGCATCTTGAGGGAATACGGTTCAGGCGTCCATTTACAAACTTCAATTTCGCAGATCTTGATAATTTTACACTTTCTTTTGAAGCAGACGGAAAAAGGATAGTTTTCAGGGGATGTATGTGGGAGGATTATCTTGCGGCAGCTGACAGCAAAAGCTTCAGCGAGCACATTACTGTTTCTGCTCTTACTATGAAAACAGAAGATACGGAGGAAAATAAATGAAAGAAGACAACATAAACGAAAATATCCCCCGGTCCGATCACGATAACAGCGAAAGACTGAGAGATCTTTCCGATATTCTGAGAAATGATGTTCTCAGATATGACAGACTGCTGGATATTACGGAGGAAACAAAATGAATTCAAGAAATAAAATGAAATTCAGGGACTTTGAATTTCCTGTGGATCCAGAGATCATCAGCATTAACAGCGGTTATTCTATATCCGGTTCAAACAGCGTAAATGGTCAGCTTATTATAGGTAACAGCTCTGACAAGATAACTGTTATCAGCGGTGAAGGAGAATTCTTCGGGGACGACTGTATGCAAACATTTTCTATGCTGAAAAACAGCATGACAGAAAGCGGTATGCTGATCATCCCCGGAAGAGATCCTATATATGCCTGGCCCGAAAATCTGGAAATGATCTGCTGTGATATGGAAAATACTCTGCGGTATCGTTTCAGATTCTCAGCGGACTCCGAAAAACCATATGACCATCATGGCAGATACATTTATGGAAACGGAGTCTGCTGCCTTTGGGATATTGCTAAAAAATATTCACTGAATATAGACAGGCTGGCAGAGCTTAACCGGCATATCATAAGACCTGACCGACCTGTAGGGAAAAATGAAAGGATATGCTTATGGTAAATGTAACAGTAAAAGACATTAACGATAATATGATCGTTCTTAAAGACCCGGTAAGGCTGACTGTTATCAGGGATATTGACGCTCCCGCCGGAGGACTTGAAGCTGAATTTTACATAAAGGATACAATTCCGGAATTAAAATATATCAGTGTTATAAGAAACAGCGAAAATGTTTTCAGCGGTAATATTGATGAACAGTCAATAGTAAAAACATCAGAGGGATGCAGGCTCATTATCAGAGCAAGAAGCATTGAAGCTTTACTGCTGGATAACGAAGCTATGCCTCAGACATATCATCTGCCGTCATTCGGCATTATCTTTGAAAGGCATTTCCGTCCTCTCGGATTCAAGGGATTTAAGGGCAGCGATAAAAGCTTCAACGGTGAACTTGTTATTTCTAAAGGTATGAGTCAGTGGGCAGTATTATTTGCTTTTTGTGATCAGTTTATCGGATGCAGACCTTTTATAGATCCTGAGGGCATTATAGATATCAGCGGAGATCATAGGGAAATGTCTTTTTTTATCGGACAGAAAATAATACGTCGGATCAGAACCGTTTACAGAAGACATTCCGTTATTTCCGATATTACCGCAAGAACATATCCTGCCGGAGGATATAAAATGAATATAAAAAGTAATATAGCCGAAAAGCTGGAGATAAAAAGAAAACGTTACCTCAATACAGTAGGTACCAATATCATGGGGATCAATGCTGTACGTGATATGATAACCCGTTCGGACAGGTCATATAAACAGACTGAAATAGTTTGCAGCGGATTTATAAATTGCAGACCCGATGATACCTTTACAATGGAAGGTTCTCAAGAAACTTACAGGATAACAGAAGTGATATACTCTATAAAAAACGGTGAAGATACTATTAAGGTCATTTCGGAGGAGGAAAATAATGTGGCTCAGTAAAAATATAAGAAACAAAAAACAGAAAAGCATGGTTGATACCGCTTCATCTGACAGCGGTATAGATACAAGAGTTTCCGCCGTTTCCGGGGAAGGAAAAGGTCAGTGTCAGATCGTAAATCCTGCCGGAATCGTAAGTGTTCCCGGAAAATACAATGACGTTGTTCTGCTTCCCACAGAAAAGGGAATGATGTGCATAGGCGTCAGAATGCCCTACTATGAAAGAAATATCGAACCCGGGGAAATTCTGCTGATGTCTGACGGAGGGGCAAGTATAAGACTTGCAAATGACGGAAAAGTTTATATTAACGGAAGGGAAGTATGATATGGATAACAACAATACATATGATCAGATACTGAAAAGAATGTGTGACAGCTTTTTTGAAAACAGCGGCGCTTATCCTCAGGAAAACAGCGAATCTATGAAAAGACTCACTGTTCTTGCGGGTGAAATACACGCCTTATATTGTCAGCTCAGCAGAATAAAGGAATCTGTGTTTGTTTCTGATGCCTGCGGTGAAGCTCTTGAAAAACACGCTGCTCACAGAGGACTGACAAGGCACAGGGGCAAGAAGGCTTTAGGAACTATTGTGGTACGTGTGGATACACCTCTTGAATATGATCTTATGATACCGTCAGGTACTGTATTTTCTACATCTGACGGTGAACTTCAATATATCAGTATGGATGATGCAGTGATTTACAGAGGCACGGCAAGCTGCCTTGTGGACATAGAAGCTGAATACAGCGGGAGCAGATACAATATTCCTCCGAGAAACATAACTACTGTTGTTACTTATTTTTCAAGCGGTATCAATATCACGAATTCTTCCGCTGCATACGGCGGCTCCGATGATGAAAGTGACGAATCACTCAGAAAGAGGATAATTGACAGCTGCAGGAATATTTCAAACGGACTGAATCCGACATTCTATAAAAAGCTTGCCGAATCAGCTGATGGAATCTATTCTGCAAAGGTTTCCGAGATTCCAAATAACAACACAGTGAACGTATATATTGCTGCCAAAGGCGATGGGGTGGACAATTCTGTTGTTGCCGAGGTACAGCAGCTTATGGACGCCAACCGTATACCCGGAACGTCTATAAATGTTTACTCTGCTGTCAGCAGCACCGTAGATATAAGCATTAACTTTCAGATAAAAAGCGGCTATATAGTTTCTACTGTTATAGATAATATAGAAAATGCTGTCAATGAATTTTTTTCCGAACTGAAAGTGGGTCAGGATCTTATACTTACACAGCTTGGCGCTAAAATAATATCTGTTGAAGGTGTGGCTAATTACAGTTTTGTAGGTGCTTCCGATGTTGTCAATTCAGAGCTCGGTATTCTCAAGCTCGGCAGCCTTACCGTTACAAGAGTCTGACTGCGGGGGTGATAAGAAATGAACGCTTTACTTTCTTTGAAAGAGCATTTCAGAATATCAGAGCTTGAATTTCCCGAAGAGAATACAACCTACTACTTTGAACTTATAGCATTTGTTAATGAACTGCAAAGGCTGTATGAGGATATTCATATAGTAATGAGAGAAATGTTTCCCGAAACAGCTTTGAGTGAAGGTCTGTTAAATATTGCCGCGCAATTCGGAATAGAAACGGATGGTCTTCCTGATGAAAAAATAAGACGTATGTGTCTTGCAGCAATTTCTCTCAACGAATCAAACGGATGCAGTTTCCTTTGGGAACATTTAGGTGATCTGTTTGATATAGATGGTACGCTGACCGAAAGGAACGGTGAACTTATCTATGAAACTTCTTCTTCTCTGACAACTCAGGAAGCAGATCATATTTTATATCAAATGAAAAAACTTATGCCACCCAATACTGATATCACTTTAAATACAGTCTGACATACCAAAAACGGCTGTCTGCACATAAATGCAGACAGCCGTCCTTTTTCATTAAACTATTTCTTCCGACAGGAAATTATTCCTTAGAAGCTTTCTTTGTCATAACTACAGCTGTGCCGAGTGATGCAAGAACTACAGCAACGAGTGCAACAGCAGATGTTGTATCGCCTGTAGCAGGTGATGCTGTGTCTTCTGTGGTAGTTGTCGTAGCAGCAGGAGTTGTTGTTGCAGGCTTTGTAGCAGCGGGCTTGCTTGCCTCAGCGGGCTTGCTCTCAGCAGGTGCTTCATCCTTAACTTCTTCTACTGTGTATGTTACAGGCCACCAGTTTGAATCAACATCGTCTTCCTTAGCATCTGAATCGCTGTTTGCAAGAGCTTCAGGAGAGTTCTTTGTTGTATCAAGCTTAACATTGATCTTAACATGAGTTCCTGCCTTAGCTTCTACACAGCAGTTTGTCTGGCTGTTTAATGTACGGTCATAAGCAGCTTCATAATCACCCCAGCTATCACCCCAGTCGCCGTCAAGACGTACCTTGAATGTGATACCCTTGATTCCTCTCGGAATCTGTCCGCCTGAACCATCATCAGTTGTAGCGTCAACTACCATAGTGTCAGTAACTTCAGGGATATCTACTGTACCTTCCCAAACACCGTTGTTTTCAGTCATCCATACTTCGCCGTCTTTACTCCAGTCATTAAAAGAACCAACGATGCCAACCTTATGGCTTGACATATCTTCAGCCTTAATAGCACTTACGCTGATAGCAGCAGTAGCAGCAACGGAAGCAACAAGAGCAGAAGATACAACTGTAGCTAAAATCTTTGACTTTCTCATTGTAGTAATCCTCCTAAAAAATATATAGAAACTGTTATATAATAGTTTCATTATCAAGTATTATACTATGTTTTTTCCTAAAAATCAAGTATATTATTAAAGGAAAAAAATGTATTTATTTACAAATAATTCTATTTCTCACAAATCGCGTCAAATCAGACGTATTCTCATTAAATTATAAGTCTAAAAAAGAATTACTTTTCTGTAAATTTTTAAAAATTTTTCCGTTTTTTTGACATAATATACAGTAATATATGTTACAATTAGGTAACATTGTTGTTACTTTTGCTGTTTTTTACAAAAATATAAACTTATTTCTTCCATAGCACACAAACTTTTAATTAATGTGGAATTTGGAAAGTGGAAAGTGGAATTTTTTCTGCGGATAGTAAATAGTTTTATCGAATCTTGTGTATCTCCGATAAGGACTATGTTTTGTAAGCTGTTTATCCTGAACTTCACTACCGGCGAGCCGCCGGTCCCGTAGCACGGGGCTCGCTGCGCCCGGCGAGCCGCCGGTCCCGTAACGCGGGGATCGCTCCGCTCTGAACTCATCGCTACAACCTTTTTTGTCGCGGTTATTACCTTTATATCGGCTGTTATTTTATGTTCCTCGCTCAAAGTTATTGAAAAGCTCAATTTTCCCAAAGTTATTTTACACCAACCCACACTGCATATATACTATAATAATGTAAGACAATGTCAGAAAAACAAGGCTTTAACAAAATCAAACAAAAAATCCGTCAGCCAGACTACCAGCGCAAGAAGCAGTAAAAATCCTATACCAGAAAGTATTCTGATCATCCTTGCCTTCCGGGGAGGAAGTTCCTCATCCTCTGCTGCTTTTTTAGCTTTATTGGCGGTCTGCTCATCAATCTTTGCAGCATCACCTTCGCTGAGTGCCCCGATACCTATAAGAACATCTGACGCATCCCGATATGCGCTGAGAGGAACAAATACATCACAGTTCTCGGGAGGCGCACTGTTCAGTATCTGTATGCCTGCATCCCTGTAGGTTTCCTGATATGAATAAGGTATATCGGCATCATCAAGGGATGCGCGTATACGCTCAAGTTCAAAACCGTTTGCGGTAACTATCTTTACAGGGGAATAGTGACTCGGATCACTGATTGTCTTTCTGCCGCATACAGAGCATTTTTGCTCACTGTTATCCTCAATAAGCCTTTTACATTTGGTACAATATTTCATGATTCTCTCCTTGTGAAATTTTTACTTTGATTTATTGCTTATAATTATACACTATCACAGCATTTTTTCAAATTAAAATTTCAACATTTCTTTAAAATCCGGTTGAAAACTTGATTTTCAGCGATATTCCAAATAAAATTTGTAATAAAAACGTAACAGAAATAACAGTCAGAATAGACAATAAAAATCATCAAAATACGTGAATATGCACAAGAAAAGAAAAATAAGACGTATTTTAAGTCGAAAAAGAATTTAAAATAATAGCAATTTACACAAAATCTACCCATATTGGAAAATAAAAAACTAAAAATCTGATACTTTTTACTTGCAATTTGGATAAATTGGTTGTATAATCTAAAAAGATAAGGCAGTAGGTTGTCTGCCTGCCGCTTTACAATATATTTTACTTTTAGGAGGAAGATTTATCATGCAGACTAAGAAGTTTATTGGTATCGCTCTTGTTGCTGCTCTTGTAGGTTCAATGGCTGCTATTACAGCATCCGCAGCTCCTATGACAAGCAATGATGATTTTGCTGATATCACCACACTTGGTATCGTTGGCAGCCTTACAGATTGGGGCGGAAGCGCAGACATCCCTATGTCAGATCCTGACGGAGACGGCATATATGTTGGTATCGTAACAAATATCGCAGCAGGCGACTACGAGTTCAAGGGACAGCAACTGGGACAACAGCTGGGGCGAGTACGAGGAAGATTATGATCGTACATTCAACAGCCAGACAAACTGCAAGCTTTCAGTAGCTGATACAACAGATCTTATCGTAACACTTGATACAAACGGTGACGATTTCAATCTGTGGCCTGTATCTTGTATTTCAACTGAAACAGCTACACCCAGCAAGTACGGCGCAGTTGGTTCTATGACATCATGGGGCGGCGACGCTGATGCTCCTATGTATGAGTATGCTGACGGCAAGTATGTAGGCGTTCTCAAGGGCGTTGAAGCAGGCGATCAGGAATTCAAGGTTCGTGCTGACAGTTCTTGGGATGAAAGCTACGGCGTATATCAGGCTGACTATGACAGAACAAACAACAGCCAGATAAACTGCAAGGTAACACTCGCAGATGCTTCTAACATCATTGTTGAACTTGATACAACAGGCGACGATGAGATCCTCTGGCCTGTATCTTACTTCGTAGTAAACGGTTCTCAGGAAATCACTGAGTCTGTTTATACAGGTAAAGAGGTAGAGGAAGAATCACAGGTGTCTCAGGAGTCACAGGAGTCTCAGGAATCTCAGGAATCACAGGTGTCTCAGGTGTCTCAGGAGTCTCAGGAATCTCAGGAATCTACTGAGCCCAGCTACTACGAGACACAGATCTCTGACTACATCTTCTTCGATAACAGCCAGACAAAGTGGGACGAAGTTTACGCTTACTGGTGGCATGGAGACTATGCAAGAACATATGACCTTGAAGATAAGGACTGGGGTTGTGCAAAGAAGGTTAACGAGGACGGTACAGAGGGTTATGAACCCACTAAGTTCCCGGGCACAAAGATGACTCAGATCCCCGGCACAGATATCTGGCAGGCAAGAATCCCCTTCAACGCTCAGAACATTATCTTTGGCAGCGGTAAGTCAGATGAACAGATCCAGGCAGGCGAGATTGGTTACCAGACAAAAGACCTCAAGTTTGATGAGAAAGAAAATGCTGGTCAGATCTACACAATCGATACATCTGTTGAAGCAGTAGCAGGCAGAGGCGTCGAAAAGACAAAGTATAAGTATAACGAGGGTGCATGGACAAAGTACGAGGGTACTGAGTATGTTCAGGAAATAATCGGCAAGAAAGTTGAACCCAGCACTAACCCGCAGGAAAGCAGCAACACTTCCAGCACAAGCAGCACAGCTTCAAAAACAAGCACAACAACAACAACATCTACATCTACTTCTACAACAGTAGACGTACCTCAGACAGGCGAAATCGCTATGGCAGTAGCATTCATCACAGTTGCTACAGCTGCTCTTGGCGCAATCGTTCTTGCTAAGAAGAAGAGAGAGGACTAATTCATAATTAGTTAGTATTTTCACTTAGTTTTTACAGACAGTGTATTCCGAAAGGAGTGCACTGTCTTTTGTTATCTTATTAAGTTTTAAACCGAGTTTTCAACATTTAACGTTAAAATGTTGAAAACTCGGTTGAATATGTTAAAATTGTAATAACCGCGACAAATAATGGTTACAGCGACGTGCCCAGAGCGGAGCGATACCCGCGTTTAGGCTCCGGCGGCTCGCCGGGCCGGTTGACAAAATAATTATGTATGTGGTAGAATAATTTTCGGATAAGCATAAAATGTATAATTTTTTGCTGTATATGGGGAAAAACTAATGAAAAAAACTATGATATCATAATTGAGCCGGGATTTAAATTTTGATGTAAATAATAGCTATATTAAGATGAATGAAAACCATCGCCGTCAAAAAATGTTACTACCGGGTCAGGAAAAATAGTAAAGGGGGAAATAAAATGCGGTTTATGGAAAAACTTCTGAATTATACAGTAATAAAATGTGTTTCCGCTTACGGTAATATATGCAGGAAAAAACAGATAAAAGACAGCCGTAATGTTGATAAGATAAGCGAAAGGCTTCTGCTTGATCTTATAAGAAAAAACAAGAATACAGAATTCGGAAGAAAATATGATTTCAAAAATATACACTCGATAGAGGATTATCAGGATAAAGTGCCTTTTACTGTATATGACGATTACAGAGATTATATTGAAAGAATAGTAAACAACGGAGAGCAAAACATTCTTACATCGGATGAGGTTGTTTTTTTTGCAAAAACCTCAGGTACAACGGGCGAAATGAAGAGAATACCGGTTGTAAAAAAAGCAACAAAGCCATATTCGGAAACCGTTGCAGTATACATGAATATCATCAGAAATGAAATGAAAAAAAACGGCATACATTACGGCAAGGGTTTGAATACGGTAGAAATAGAAATGAACAAAACTCCCGGCGGCATACAGGAAGGTCTTATTTCCGCATACACTCTTGAAAGCAGAAAATTTGCCATTCCTATAATCACCTGCTTTCCAAAGGAAATTTTCGGATACGGCGAGGGTGCAGATATGAAGTATCTCAAGGCATTCTATGCTTTGAAGGATCCGGAAATAACATATATGGCAGCCGTATTCATGTCGAATATAACCGATCTTATGACATATATCTTTGAAAACAGGGATATGCTGATCAACGATATAGAAAAAGGCGTCATTAATGAAAATGTGGATATACCCCGTGAACTGAAAGAAAGCCTGAACAGCAAGCTGACCCCGGACAAAAAGCGAGCTGAAGAACTTCGTGTGATTTTTAATCAATATTCTCACAAAGGTATTATGAAAAAAATATGGAAAAAGCTTTGTGTTATAATAGGTATAGGAACAGGAGAATTTGAAGGTTTTGCAAGAAAACTCCGTAATTACTGCGGTGACAATGTTTCTTTTTATTATGAAACTTATTCTTCAAGCGAGGCACTTATGGCAAATGCACGTGATGTAGAAGATGATAATTATTTATTGCTGACTGACAGCGGATTCTTTGAATTTATTCCTGTCAATGAAAAAACTAAAAGACCTCTTATGAGTCATCAGCTTGAGGTAGGTAAGCTTTATGAAATAGTTATAACCAATCTTTCGGGGCTTTACCGTTACAGAATAAAAGATGTTATAAGGGTAACAGGATTTGAAGGTAAAAATCCTCTCATTCATTTTGCATACCGTGAAAATCAGATCATAAATATCACAGGCGTAAAGCTTACCGTAGAACATATCTCAAATGCAATGAAGGCATTTGAGTCCGCTGCCGGGATACATATTTCTGATTATACACTCTATCCCGATACAAGTTATTCACCCTGGAGACTTACTGTATTCCTTGAAACAGAGGAGGATCTTACCGCAAAGCAAAAAAACAGCTTTGCAGGATTATTTGATGAAAAACTGTCGGAAATGAATCATGAACACGGACGTATGCTGAAAATAGGAGAAACAGCTCCTTCTATAATATATCAGGTTGAAAAAAATACCTTTCGTAAATACAGAGAATTCCGTGTTACACAGGGTGCTTCTCAGAACCAGATAAAAATAACCCGTGTTATCAACAGTCCGGAAGTTTTGCAATTGTTTAAGAATAATATAAAAATATGCTGAATTTCTGAGAAGAAAAAAGGAAGTAAAAGGATAATGAATAGCATCTCTTAGATCGTTTATATATCAGCGTGAAAAATCTAACATTAAAATTCCGGTACGTTAAAAATAAATGATGCCTTTATCAAATTTTGAAATATGCTGCTATTGCTGATGAATTTGAATATTCTGTATGCTATAATATACTGTAGTCGGAAAATAGAAAACAGATTTAGTTTTTTTGGAAGAGATTAATGATAATTATAACAAAGGAAAGAAGAAGAATCAAATGAATATTTTTGAAAAGGTAGCAAATTTTGTGATAACGAGGGTAATTTCTGTTTATGGAGGTATCGCAAGAAAAAGATATCTTACCCAAAGTTCTGATGTGGATAAAATAAGTGAAAAATTGCTTATGAATCTTCTGCAAAAAAACCGTAATACGGAGATAGGTAAAAAATATGATTTTGCAAATATCAAAAGTATAAAAGAATATCAGGATAAGGTACCCTATACTACATATGAAGATTATACCGAATATATAGACAGAATGGCAAAAACAGGTGATCAAAACCTCATAACTGCGGAACATATCGGTTTTTTTGCCAAAACTTCGGGAACTACAGGGGTGACAAAAAGAATACCTGTAGTGGATAAAACATATAAGTCATATCTGAAATGTGTTTCCTCCTATTTTACTATTCTTACAAAACTAATGAAAGAAAACGGTATACATACGGGTAAAGGTCTGAATACCGTTGAAAACGAAACTGAAATTACGGAAGGCGGCATAAGGGAAGGTTTCATTTCTTCCTATGCTTTGTCAAAGATGAATGTTGTGCAGCCTACAATATGTATACCAAAAGAAATAGACGGCTACGGCGATAACATAGATATGAAATATATTAAGGCACGTTACGCACTGCAGGATCCTGACCTTATATATCTTATGTCAATATTCATGTCTACAATGTCAGATCTGATGAAATACATTTTCGACAATTATCAGATGCTTGTAAATGACATAAGAACCGGAACAATTGATAAGGACGTGGATATTCCCGTTGAGCTAAGACAAAAGCTTGAACAAAAACTGAAGCCTGATCCAAAAAGAGCAGATCAGCTGCTTAAAATATTCCTGAATGAACCGGATAAAGGTATTATCAGAAAAATATGGCCAAAGATGCTTCTTGTTGTTGCTATCGGTACGGGAGAATTTGCTCCTTTTACCGAAAAAATGCGTTATTACTGCGGTGATAAGGTTACTTTCAGCTTCGGACTGTACGCTGCTTCGGAAGCAATAATGGCTTATGCCACCGAACCTGAGGATGAGGATTTTCTTATGGTAACAGACTCGGGATTTTTTGAGTTCCTGCCGGCAGATGATGAAAATGCCCGTCCCCTGCTGTCACATGAGCTTGAAAAGGGTAAGCTGTATGAAATAATCATTACAAGCGCATCAGGACTGTATCGCTACAGAATTAAAGACGTTATAAGAGTAACGGGTTTTGTAGGAAAAAATCCTAAGATACAGTTTGCATACCGCAAACAGCAGCTCATTAATATAACAGGTGTAAAGCTTACTTCGGAACATATCACGACCGCTATTAAAGGCTTTGAAACAGAGCTTGGAGTAAGAGTACTTGATTACAGTCTTTATGCGGATACCGACTTTGCACCCTGGAGAATAATTGCATTCATGGAATTTGATGAACCTGTGGATGAAAAGGACAGAGGAATTGTAAGAGAGATATTTGATCAGGAACTTACAAAGGTAAATGCCGAATACGGAAGAATGCTCAAAATAGGCGAATGCTCGCCGTGCGCAGTATGCTCCGTAAAAAAGAATACATACAACGAATACAGAAAACAAAAAGTAAAAAACGGTGCTTCCGATAATCAGGTAAAAACAGTTCGTATAATTGACGATAAGAAAAAGCTTGAATTTTTCAAACAATCCGTAGAACAGTATTTTTAATTGATCAGGAGGAAATAAAGGAATGAATAAAACAGAAGCTGAAAGGGCAAAAAGGGAAACTCTCAAAACATTTACTCAGGTAGATGATAATATATGGACACTTGTTTATAAAGGTTCATACGGACTCGACAAACTGCTTGAAAAGGGCGTTCCCGGTATGGGCGGAATAATAAGATATGCTCAGAAGCACGTACACTCATCTCAGGTCTTTCTTGACCCCACAGCAGGCAAATTCGGCTGCTCAAGCTTTAATACCAGAACTCCAGAAAATGACGTTATATTCGGAAGAAATTTTGACTATAAGGATTCACTTTGCTTTGTAGTGTGGACAGCGCCCGAAAACGGATACAGAAGCATAACTGTGACTCTCGGCACTTTCTTACTTTACGGTAAAAAATGGCAGAACCCTGTTAAAATAAAAAAGCCCTTGAGAGTTATGGGTGCGCCTTACTGCTGTATGGATGGTGTAAACGAAAAAGGTCTTGCAGCAGCTATACTTGAGATAAAGACTAAGCCTACAAAGCAGAAAACCGGCAAAAAACCAATAACCACCCCTATTGCAATAAGGGCAGTACTGGATAAGTGCAAAAACGTTGATGAAGCAATCGAGCTTATGTCGCAGTATGATATGAGAGATCTTATATTTGCAAACTACCATTATCACTTTGCTGATGCCGAAGGTAACAGTGCAATAATAGAATATGTAAATAATGAAATGAAGGTAATACGTCAGAAATATGATGGTGAGAATCTTAAACTTACCAATTATTTTCTGTCAGAAGGCGGAGATAACCGCAAGGAAATGGGTCGTGACAGATATAAGAGAATAGACGATAAGCTGTGTGAATGTGATCATAAAATAACGGAGCAGGATGCTATGAAGCTTCTTGAAAGCTGTACTCTTCATTATCATCACAAATGGATGCCGCATATGGTAATTACCGTATGGAGCTCGGTATATAACTGTACAAAGAAAACAATGACAATGTGCGCAGGAATGAATTACGAAAACAAATACCTGTTTTCCCTTGATAAACCCGGTGAGGTTCAAAAGCTCAGCTAAGTTCCGGTAAAAACAGGAGGTGTGTGTTTATTATGCAGAATGAAAAAAAAGTAATTCTTGATGCAAAGGGGCTGTGCAAGTCCTACGGAAAAGGTGAAGCAAGGGTGGATGCGCTGGACAATATATCGCTGAAGATCTATGAAGGAGAGCTTCTTACCATACTTGGAAGCTCCGGAAGCGGCAAAAGCACCCTGTTGAATTCTCTCGGGGGCATGGATAAACCTGATAAGGGCAGTATAATCGTTGACGGAAAAGACCTTTGCAAGATGAATGACAGAGGACTGACGGATTACCGCAGGAAAAATATAGGCTTTGTATTCCAGTCATTCAATCTTATTGCGGAGCTTACTGCAAAGGAAAACGTAGCAATGACAGCAGATACAGGCTCAGATCCCGAAATAGTAGAAAAGGTTTTCGATATGGTAGGGCTAAAGGAAAAGATGAAAAACTACCCAAGTCAGCTTTCGGGAGGACAGCAGCAGAGAGTATCTATTGCAAGAGCGCTTGCAAAAAATCCAAGTCTGCTTCTTTGTGACGAGCCTACGGGTGCGCTTGACTATGAAACAGGAAAGCAGATACTTATAGAGCTTGAAAAGCTTGTCAGGAAGCATGGAAAAACCGTGGTTGTTGTAACACATACGCAGGAAATAGGAAAAATGTCTGACCGCATAATAAAGATGAGAAACGGAAAAATAATCAAGGAATCGGTCAATCCCGAACCTGTTCCTGCAGAAAGTATAGAGTGGTAAGCCATGAGAAGAATGTTATTTCCTATTATAAAAAAGTATCTCAAGCTGCTTATCTCAATAATGCTTGTATCCGCTATGGGATGCAGTATAATGACGGGACTTTCAAGCGCATATGTATCCCTTGAGGGGTCGCTGAATGATTATGTCACAGATTATAACTATCCCGATGCTGTTATAACAACTGATATCACTAATCGTAAAAATGTTTCCAAGCTTACTGCATTTGACAGCGTATCAAAGGTCAATGCGCGTCTTTTCGGAGATTCATATATACAAAGCAAGGAAGGACGGTACCTTTCGGTACGATTTTTTACATTTAATTCAGACGATGAGCAGAAATTCCATTTCTGGTCAAAAAAAGACAGCGGAAATAAGGATTTTATATATCTTGAGTATAATTATGCTAAAGACAATAATGTAACCGCAGGCGATACTATAAGCTTCAGATTGGATCAGGAATACAGGGATTATTTTGTAGCGGGTATAGTTTCTATGCCCGAAACTCTTTCTGTTCAGCCTACAGATGACGCTTTTGGAAGCAATGCCGATTTCGGTTATGCTTATGCACCGCTGAGTCTGCTGAATAAAGAATACGAATTATGGTATGAAAAAGAATCCGATGAGCTTGAGAAGCGTCAGTCAGAGCTTGATAAAAAACTGAATGACGCAAAATCCACACTAAGTCAGTCAAAATCCAAGCTTGACGAAGACAAGGAACTGCTGTCCGAAAAACAAGCTCAGCTTTTGGAAACCTATGATGAAACAGAATCAGAAAAGCTTCAAAGTGAGATAGATAAGCTTGAAAACACTGTAAATGAAGAAAAGGAAAAATACCAAAAAGACCGTGATCAGATCCTTAGCAGTTTAGAGAATGAACAGGAAGAACTTGAGGACGACCGTAATGACCTTGAAAACAGCGAAAGCTATGACGTATTGTGTGACCAGTTCCTTATATATTTCAATGAGGGTGCAGACAAAAAATCAGAGCTTGAGAAACTCAAAAATGTTCTTGAGCATGACAAAATTTCTGTACTAAGCAGCTTCACATATGAAGATTCGGCAGTTAAAAAGCGTATTGACGTAAACCTTGAACCTATAGAAACCATGTCAATATTCATGCCGATGATATTCTTTATAATAATACTTATCGTTGTTTTTATGTTCATGTCCCTTATAATCAAGCAAAGCAGAAGGGAAATAGGTATCCTTCGTGCCCTCGGATTCAGCAAAACCAGCATTAAGCTGACTTTCTGCGGAGTAAATCTTATAGTATCAGTATTTTCCATACTTTTAGGTACACTTGTTGGTTATCTTCTGATGAGATATGTGGGAGATTATTATACCGCATTCTTCCCGCTGCCTGATTTTACATACAGCTTTAATTCCGGTATGTATATCTTATCAGCAGTTTTAACAATTATTACCGGACAGATATCCACTCTTATAAGTACAGGTACTATTTCGAGAATACTTCCCTCAGAAGCAATGTCAAGACCTGCCCCGGAAACAGCAGAGCTGCCGAGACTCGTTGAAAAAATAACCGCAGGCACATCTCCCATGACTAAATTCAGCATTACGACAATGCTCAGAAATAAAGGAAGATTTATTTTCTCTGTGATATGTATTTCAGCATCGGTAATGATGATATTCTCATCTCTTGCTTTTATTACTTCAAAGAATTATCTGCTTCATCAGCTTTATGACGAGCGTATTAATTATGATTGTCAGATTTTCTTCAAAGAAGATCCCACAGACGAATTTATTAAAGAATTGAACGATCTTGAATTTGTAACTCAGGTACACAGGCTGCCGTATTACAAAGCTGATATAAGCTACGGCAAAAACAGCAAATCAGCAGTCATAAATGCCATAGACAGCAATAATGATCTTGTGGGCGTATATGATCTGAATGATACAAAGCTTGACATACCTGAAAGCGGTATAGTTCTTGAAAGACATCTTGCTCAGGAGCTTGGTGCAGGAAAGGGAGATACCGTAAAGATAGACGGTAAGGAGTTTAAAATAGCCGAATTATCCGATCAGTGCATAAGCCGTGTACAGTATGTTTCAACAGAAACTGCAAAAAAACTGGGAGACAGCACATTCGGTTCGGTGATCTGTAAGATCAGCGAGAAGGATGAACAAAAGCTTCAGGAATTTCTGACAAAGAATAACAGCTATCTTTATTCGGTATTCACAAGGCTTTCATATCAAAGCAATGAAAAGATATTCAAAACCTATGATCTTGCCGCGTGGATAATTATTGGCTTTGCCATTGTTATCGGTCTTGTTATCGTAATTAACACAGCTCAGACGAATCTTCTTGAGAAAAAGAGAGAGCTTTGTGTGCTGAGGACATTAGGCTTCAGACACGGCGAAATATCTCTTAAATGGTTTGTACAATCAATTTTCCAGTTTGTGTTCTCATGCCTTATAGGACTTCCTTCGGGAGTATATATTGCGAAGACCGCACTTTTCAGACTGAGTACGGAGGGAAGAGAATATGTATTTGCAAACAGCTTCTCGGAATATGTATTCACTGTACTTTTAGTTCTTTTATATATTATTGTAAGCCATTTTATTGCAATGAATTCAATGAAACGCTGGGATCTTGTAGAAAGCGTAAAAGATAAAGAATAACCGCCAGCGTGACGCCGGACCCTAAACGCGGGTATCGGTGCGTGCCCGCATTGGGCATAGTGCGTGCCCACACTGGGCATAGTGCGTGCCCGCACTGGGCATAACGCGGGTATCGCTCCGCTTCGCATCCGCTCTGAACTCGCGGTTCATGCTGCACTGACCGCGTATCGGGCTTTGGTATCGGCTCTATTTTTCAATAGGGTTGTAATGCTATAAAATCAATTTAAGTGCTATTAAATCTGAGCCGCCGTGCTGAGCTAATAGCTTTCTGCTCTGAGCTGCGAAGCCTGCGTCCATGCCTTTTGAGCGACTCCATGACAAGTAAAGCATCTTTGAGCGAAGAAAACCTGAGCTGTCACTTCTTTGAACTTTAAACTCTTAACTCTGAACTAATACTTTGTAAAATCAAGCAGGGTTTGTGCCGCCGCAAACGGTACAAACCCTTTTTTCATATTATGCAAGTAATATTAATATCTGTCAGTTATAGGACTTACTCCATGATCATTTTTACGGATGATATCTATAAATCTGAGGGAATCTCCGCAGCCGTTGACTACACAGTCGGCAGGGTTTTCTGCTACACGCACTTTAAGATCTGTCGCGGCAGATATAAGCTTATCAAATCCGGCTACCTGAGATGCGCCGCCTGTCATAATAATGCCGTCGGAATGTATATCACCGATAAGCTCGGGGGGCGTTTCTTCAAGAACATCCTGTATATGACCTACTATAATATCAGCGGTTTCACGCAGAGGTTCTATCATTTCTTCTGCATCCATATCTGCCCATGCCGGCATACCTGTAACTATGCTTCTGCCTTTTATACGGTATTTTCCTATAGCAGAACCCTTGACAACGCAGCCGATAGCTTTTTTGGCATCCTCAGCCATGCGCTTGCCTATAAGCATATTATAACGTCTTTTGACATATTTCATTATCTCGTCATCCATTATATTTCCCGCCTGCTTTACAGAACGGGAAACAGCTATGCCGCTCAAAGATATTACAGCCATATCTGTCGTACCCCCGCCTATATCTACAACAAAGGAGCCATGAGGACTTGATATATCCACTCCTGCGCCGATTGCTGCCGCAACAGGCTCTTCAATAAGGCATACTCTTCTGATACCGCAGCAGCTGATCGCATTTACTACCGCTCTTTTTTCGACCTCTGTTATCTCACCGGGAACACAGGCTACAGCTCTCGGCATACCTATACGTGCGGCTGTAACACGCTTGAGAAATGTGGATATCATTGCTTCAACAAGCCCCAGATCTGAAATTACTCCGCCGCTGAGGGGATATATCGCACTGAATCTGTCGGATGTTCTTCCAAGCATACGATAAGCTTCTTCACCAACCGCCACTATGCTGTCATTTTCATGATTTACTGTTATCACAGAAGGTTCATCCACCATTATTCCCTTATTTTCAAGATAGATCCTCGTCCTTGATGTTCCGAGGTCAATTGCAATATCTGCGCCCATTGTATACACCCTTTCTATTTTCTCACTATTGCTATTACGGCACAAAAAACTCTTTCAGCACCGTTTTCTTTAAGAACAGTGCTGCAGCTTGAAAGCGTTGCGCCCGAAGTCATTATATCATCCAAAAGCAGTATCTTTTTTCCCTTTACCATTTCGGGAGAGATACAGCTGTAATATTTCTGATTGTGTCTGATTCTTTCTTCTCTTCCAAGGTAGTGCTGAAAATCCGAATCAACTGTACGGACAAGTACTTCCTCATAAGGTTTATCCATAAGTTTTGCTACGTTTCTTGCTATGATTTCTGCCTGATTATATCCTCTTTTTCTGCGTCTGAGTTTTGTCATAGGTACGCACGTTATAAGATCAAGATCCATGTCCTTATAGTATGTCTTTCGTATAGCAGATACTATTGCTGCCGAAAAGCTTTTTGCGTTGAATACCTTCCCTCTGAATTTATATTCCTTTACAGCATCCGCCGCTACACCTTCATAGGTAAACGGAGAAATACAGATATCGCCCGTAGGAGTTATTTCAATTCTCGGATCAAGGGGATATCCCGCACGGCATGAAAGACATTCTGTCATATCATATCTCATTACTCTGGAACAGTAAGGACATTTCGGAGGAAACAGGATATCAAGAAACACTGCTACCACTCCTTTCAAGGAAAGCCTTCATCCCAGAATATCTTGCTGTCCTTTTATTATTTTCCACCATTTTTTTCAGAACACTCACATTACCCACAAGTATAAGAAGCTTTTTTGCTCTTGTAACAGCTGTATAAAGCAAATTTCTGTAATAAAGCTGAGGCGGACCGTAATACATTGGCATAACTACCGCATCAAATTCATTACCCTGACTCTTATGTACAGTTGTGGCATAAGCAAGCTCTACATTAAGAAGATTATCCGTATTATAATGTACTATCTTGTCGTCGAATCTTATATCGGCACTTGCGGAAGATCTGTCTATTTTTTCTATTATTCCGATATCGCCGTTGAATATCCCCGCCCCCATTGTACCGTCGTCCTTTTCCCAGGGGAGGTCATAGTTATTTTTAGTCTGCATTACCTTATCTCCCTCGCGAAAAATATAAACAGGCATACGAACTTCGTTTTTTTCCTCATCGGGAGGATTCAATGCCTGCTGAAGCTTTTTGTTGAGTTCAGTAACTCCAAGCTCGCCTTTTCTTCCGGGACACAACACCTGAATATCCTGCATCGGAGAAAAATCATATGCCGAAGGCAGTCTTTTGCTGCACAATTCAACAATATTTTCAGTTATACTGTCTTTATCGGAATATGACATAAAAAAGAAGTCCTTATCGGTCTTTCGTATCTCAGGCATTTCACCGTGAACTATTTTATGAGCATTTGTTACTATCAGACTTTCCATTGACTGTCTGAATATTTCTGTCAAGGCAACAACGGGTACTTGTCCCGAAGCTATCAGATCACCGAGGACATTTCCTGCGCCCACTGAAGGAAGCTGATCGCTGTCACCAACCATAATAAGCCTGCAACCCAGCGGAAGTGCACGCAGTACGCTTTCAAAAAGCATTGAATCCACCATAGACATTTCATCAAGTATCAGCGCATCACAGTCAAGAGGATTTCTTTCATGGCGGGTAAATCTTGGTTTATCATTCTTATCCCATTCAACCTCAAGAAGACGATGTATAGTTTTAGCCTCCTGACCCGTAACCTCAGACATACGCTGTGCTGCGCGTCCCGTAGGGGCAGCAAGCAGTACTTTAAGTCCGCTTTGACGATAAAGAGAAAGTATTGCATTAAGGGTAGTAGTCTTACCCGTTCCCGGTCCGCCTGTAAGTATCAGCAGACCGCCTGACATAGCTTCTATTATGGCTTTTCTCTGTGCACCGGCATAGGTTATACCGTTTTTCTCTTCAAATACCTCAAGAGCAAGTTCGATACCTTTCAGACTCTCTGCGGGAAATTGGTGCATCATTATTATGCGTTCCGCACAGTAAAACTCACATTTATATACCTCAGGCAAAAAGATAAAATCCCTGCCGTCTATATTATCACATATAAGAGACAAATCATTCAGCATATCATTTATTGTTTCGGATATTTTTTCACTATCCAGTTTCAGAAAGGATGATGTTACGGACACAAGCTTTTCCAGAGGAAGACAAGTATGACCATTACCTGAATTATAGTTTATTATATAAAGTATTCCTGCCCTGATACGGCAGATATCGTCATTCGGACGTTCCATTGCGGCAGCGATAGCATCTGCCCTCTGAAAAGTAACGCTGATATCATCACTGCACAGAATATAAGGATTTTCCTCGATTATTGAAACAGAGGTATCTCCAAAGTTTTTCCAGATACGTACTGCTTCGATAGCCGAAATATGAAATTTCTCAAGGTAGAGCATGACTTCCTTCATTCCAAAGATCTTTCTTATTTCCTCAGACATTTTCAGAGCTTTTTCTTTTGATATTCCTTTTACTTCCGAAAGCCGTTCAGGTTGGTTCTGCATTATCTCCAGAGTGTTGTCTCCGAAAGTTTCAACAAGACGTTTAGCTGTGGTTCTCCTTATGCCTTTTATTGCACCCGAAGACAGATATTTCAGTATGGATGCAGCTGTAGAGGGCATCTCATGCTCATAGTAATTAAAGGAGAATTGTTCTCCGTAACCCGGATGTATCTTCCACACACCCACAAGTCTGAGGTCATCACCTACATTTACATCGGTCATACTGCCTACAGCTGTAGCCATTATTCCATTGCAATCCATTGTCAGCACAGTGTATCCATTCCGGTCATTTCTGAAAACTACATCTTCTACCGAACCTCTTAGTTCCAGCAGTTGTTGATCAGACAATCCGCACCCTCCCTTCCGTATAACATCTTAAAAGACCATCTATCCGTTTACTATTCTACTATTTTCCCCCCTCAATGTCAACCCAAGACATTGACCGGCGAGCCGCCGGTCCCGTAACGCGGGTATCGCTCCGCTGCGCATCCGCTCTGAACTCGCAGTTCAGGCTTTACTGCCCGCGTATCAGGCTTCTTGAGTAGCTCATTTTTTACCATTGATAATATTTTTGCCGACTATAATTTTACACTAACAATTTGAAGACTTGTTTCGCTGCTAACGCAGCGACCAAGGGCGCCGCCCCTGGACCCTGCAAGCCTTTGAAAAGGCTTGAGCGAAACTTTGTCAATTATGTTTATCCTTAAATTAACAGCATTGCGAGTTATGTCGGTGGCGGCTCACCGAGCGATGGTGTAATTAATTATGGGAATATTAAGCTTTTCAATAACTTTTAACGAGGAACATATAGTTTCAGCCGATAATAAATATAACAACCGCGACTAATAAAAGTTTAAGTGACAAGTTCAGAGCGAAACGTAGTGAAACAAACCCCGCGTTTTAGGGTCCAGCGCCGGCGTTGACAATTGTTGGGGTTGGGTATATAATAGTATGGTCAGAGAATAAAGAATATAAGGAGTACGAGGCATTGGTTTTGTACTCCTCAAAGTTTTGTTATAAGGGAGAAAAATATGTTTTTCAAAAGAAAAGAATCACTTTCATCAAGCGTAGAATATATTATTGTCGGTCTGGGCAACAGCGGAACAAAATATGAAAATACCCGCCACAATGCCGGATTTATTGCCATTGATGCGCTGGCTGAAAATCTTGGCGTTAAGATAGACCGCATAAAATATAAATCACTTGTAACTACCTGTACAATAGGCGACAAAAAGGTACTTCTGATGAAACCATCGACCTATATGAACAATTCCGGTCTTGCTGTTGTTGAAGCAATGAATTTCTATAAAATTAAACCTGAAAATGTAATTATACTTTTTGATGATATTTCACTTGACGTCGGAAAAATGCGTATCCGCCGTAAAGGCAGTGATGGGGGACATAACGGTATAAAAAATATCATATATCTGTCGGGCAGCGATCAGTTCCCGCGAATAAAGATAGGAATAGGTCACAAGCCTGAAAAATGGGATCTTGCAGACTGGGTGCTTTCACGTTTTACTGAGCAGGAAATGAAAGCTCTTGACGAAACAACAGAAAAAACTAATAATGCCGTAAAGCTTATTTTAGAGGGTCAGACAGATAAAGCTATGAATCTGTATAATTGATAAATATTATCAATTTATACTTTCAGATCTGTAATTAATTACTTTATTTTTGTTTACTATATATTGAGAGGAAAGATATGAAGTTTTTAAAAAATATACTGTTTGGTACTGAAGAATACAGGACACTTGAAAGAGCTGTTGAAAGCGGAAGAACGCCTGCTATGGCAACGGGTCTTTCCGCAATACATAAGGCACATCTCATATATTCCATGTGCAGCAGACTTAACAGACGAAGCCTTGTGCTTGCATCTGATGAAGCAGAAGCTTCAAGACTTTGCGGTGATTTTGAATCAATGGGAATAAAAGCCGTATACTATCCCTCAAGAGACATGACGTTCCGTGAGATAGAGGGAGTATCGGGTGAGTTTTCTCATCAGCGGATCGGAGCATTGTTTTCATGGATGAACGGAGAATGTGATATCATAGTTGCCTGTGCAGACGCCGCCTTACAATATACTATCCCACCTGAAATACTGAAAAATTCTACAGCAAGTGTTAAAGAAGGGGATGAGATATCTCCCGAGAAACTTACAAAAATTCTTTTATCTTGCGGCTATGTTCGTGCTCAGCAGGTAGAAGGCAGCGGTCAGTTCAGTATACGAGGCGGTATACTTGATTTTTTTATGCCCTCGGCAGATAAACCGTATCGTATTGAATTCTGGGGAGATGAAGTCGATACTATAAGCGAATTTGATATCGAAACTCAAAGAAGAACAGACCGTATTGAGGGATTTACTCTTACACCTTCAAGTGAAATGCTTTTTGACGAACCCGAAAAGCTTGCAGATAAAATATTAAAAAAAGCTTCATCACTCAGAGGTCCTTATGCAGCAAAAGCAAAGGAAATAATGAAAGATGAAGCAGACAGGATCAAAAACGGTTCAAGACTGACTTCTATTGATAAATATTATAGTCTTATATATAATAAACCTGCCTGTCTTTATGATTATGTTACCGAAAACGAAATTGTATTTGTTTCCGAGCAGCCTGCGCTCAAGGATCGTATACGTTCATTCCTTTTGCGCTGGAGTGAAGATCTATCTGATTACAAAAAAGAAGGCGTTCTTGTCAGAGGTATGGATAAATTTTCCTATGAATGGGACGATCATCTTGACTCACTTCGTCAGAGAGATACTGTTTTTATCGACAATTTTACAAGGGGCAGCTGTGAGCTGCCTTTGAGGGAACTCGTTAATTTTACCGCAAAGCAGCTTTCTCTTTGGAGCGGTTCTATCAGTGTTTTGTGTGAGGATCTCGAAACAATAAGTCAGACAAGCAATACCATAGTTATTCTATCAGGTACGAAAAAGAATGCAGATACGGTATACAACGACCTTCTTAAAAAGAACATAAGTGTCCGCCTGCTTTCGGAAAATGCTGAACTTGAGGGAGAGGGAGTTTACGTTACCCCGGGAAGTCTTAGTGCCAGTTTTGAATATCCCTCAGCCAAATTCAGTCTTATTGCACATACTCATGCATCTTCATCAAAAGCTGCCGACAGACAAAAGAAAAAGAAACGCAAAAAGAAGGGCGCAATATTCAGTCTTGCAGAACTCAGTCCGGGAGATTATGTTGTTCATGCAAATCACGGTATAGGTCTTTTTCAGGGTGTACAAAAAAAGGAAATACACGGTATTGTAAAGGATTATATTATAATAAAGTATCAGGGCGGTTCAAGCCTTTTTGTTCCCGTTACTCAGCTTGATATGATATCAAAATATATAGGTCCTAAAGAGGATACTACTGTACGTCTGAGCAAGCTTGGCGGAACTGAATGGGCAAAATCAAAGTCCAGAGTAAGAAAAGCCGTTAAAGACATTGCTGACAAAATGATAAAAATGTATGCCGAAAGAATGAAAGTCAAGGGTTACGCTTTTTCTTCCGACAACGAATGGCAGCATGACTTTGAAAATAAATTTGAATACGAGGAAACCGATGATCAGATGCGCTGTATTGATGAGATAAAGGGAGATATGGAACGCCCCGTACCCATGGACAGACTTCTTTGCGGAGATGTGGGATTCGGTAAAACAGAGGTTGCCCTTCGCGCTGCATTCAAGTGCGTAACAGACGGAAAACAATGCGCTCTGCTTTGTCCGACTACTATTCTTGCATGGCAGCATTATCAGACAATACTAAGAAGATTTGAAGGCTATCCTATAACTATAGAGCTGCTTTCACGATTCAGAAATGCTTCTCAGAAAGCTGCAATTATGAAAAAGCTTGAAAGAGGAGATATAGATATTGTAGTAGGTACTCACAGTCTTATAAGAAAGGATCTGAAATTCCGTGATATAGGTCTTGTTATAATAGACGAGGAACAGCGTTTTGGGGTTGAACAGAAGGAAAATTTCAAAGCCTTATACAAAAACGTTGATATCCTTACACTTTCGGCTACGCCTATACCAAGAACTCTTAATATGGCTATGTCGGGAATAAGGGATATGTCCACCCTTGAGGAAGCCCCTCAGGACAGGCACCCTGTTCAGTCTTATGTTCTGGAATATGATGAAGCGGTACTTAACGAAGCAATAAGACGTGAGCTTAAAAGAGGGGGGCAGGTGTTTTATCTGTACAATCGTGTTGACGGGATAGAAACGAAAGCAGCAAATATAGCCAAGGCTGTACCCGAAGCGAAAGTCGCCTTCGGTCACGGAAAAATGAACGAAGGCGAGCTCTCGGAAGTATGGAGAAAAATGCTGGAGCAGGAAATAAATGTTCTCGTCAGCACTACTATAATTGAAACAGGCGTTGATATTCCGAATGCCAATACTCTCATTATTGAAAATGCCGACAGGATGGGACTTTCTCAGCTGCATCAGCTCAGAGGACGTGTCGGCCGTTCAAACAGGCGGGCTTATGCTTATTTTACGTTTGAGAGGGATAAGGTACTCAGGGAAATTTCTCAGAAAAGACTTGAAGCCATTAGAGAATTTACGGAATTCGGTTCAGGTTTTAAAATTGCTATGCGTGACCTTGAAATAAGGGGAGCGGGGGATATGTTCGGTGCAATGCAGCACGGTCATATGACGGATGTCGGATATGATATGTATATGAAGCTTTTAGGACAGGCTGTAAGTGAAGCCAAGGGCGAAGCTCCCGATCCTGATGACAGTGATTGTGTTATTGATATTCAGGCTGACGCTCATCTTCCCGAAAGCTATATCGGCAATCTCAGTCACAGGCTCGAAATGTACAGGCGTATTGCGGATATTCGTACAAAGGATGACGCGGAGGATGTTATTGACGAAATGATAGACAGATTCGGAGATATTCCAAAAGCGGCGGAAAGTCTTATTGATGTTGCTCTTATCAGAAGCAAGGCTAAGCGTATGGGGATAAATGCTATTCGTCAGAAAGAGGATCATATACTGATATATTTTAACGAGATAAAATGCGAGGGCGCTGCCGAGCTTATGGAACACTTACTTAAATCGGGCAGAAAAACTAATCTTGATATGTCGCTCAAACCGCATATCTCTGTTAAGATCAATCCTCGTGAATCCGCTCAGGACTCTCTTAACGATATCTTTTCTGTTAAACTCAGATGATTTTTTAGGGACTTGTTTCGCTGCTAACGCAGCGAACAGAGGCTCTGCCTCTGGACTCCGCAAGCCTTTGAAAAGGCCCCGGCGAAACTTTTGCGCTTATCCTTCTTGCTAATTTATTTGATTGAACAGAATTTTAAAATTAACTGCTACTCTAAGATTATCCGGTCTGTATAAGCCGAATTATCCTCTATAAGTGCATACTTATCTTTGCTCTCGATTTTCAATGACTTTATATCATCGGCTGATGCGGTTATATAACACATATCATTTTTTACCTCTGCCGTTTTTACTCCGCAGCGGATAAATTCGTCCTTAGCTTTTTCGGCAAATTCGGTATTATATGCAACTATTATTTCACTCAGCTTCTGTTGCAGCTCTTCAATTATTGTTTCAAGTTCTTTATGCTCATTGATAAGGGTTTTAATATCTGTGTTATAATACTCTCCTGTGTAATTCTGTAGTTTATTGTTATTATTCGGGTCATATGCAGGTGTAGAATTACCTTCATCCGGATCTGTTTCTGATGTACTATTCTGCTCAATAAGAATACCAAGCTCTTCATACCTTATGTGTGCATCTTCAAGCTTTGCCATAACATCACTGTATCTGTTTCCCTGATATATATAGTCGTTTATAGCTTCACTGTCATATGCGAACACTTTTATATAATACAATATTTTTCTGTTATCCAGATTTATTTCATTATAAAGACTGTTTTCTATATATATTCCGTTCATATTCCGGTACATCATTTCGGGAGATGTTTCGTTGATATTAGCCGAAGACTTCGGAAGCTGTTTTTCATCTGTTCCGATCTGTTCGGTATGGCTTTTATCTGAGCTTTCGGGCGCATATGAAGCCTCTGAGCTTACGGATGTTTCATACTTTTCTGACGTGCTTTGTTCGGATATTATATCTTGTGCTTCTTCGCTCGCAGCATAGTCATTTTCACTGCTTTCACCGATATTTGCGCCGACGTATATTTTAGTTCCTCCCTCTGTTATGTCTTCTGAAATTTGCGGCACAGATGGTTCGGGTCTGCATTTTTGATCTGACATTATAGGTTTATTATTGAAGTATACTGCGCAAACGGAAGCAGATGCTATCAGTACACAAAGCACAGCCGCAAAGGATACGTATTTTATTATCGGTTTTTTGGTTTTTCCGGAAGTACGGTTTTCTTTTACGGCAGAGAGAATTTTGTTTTTACTTGCATCTGACAGTTTTATTTGGGATACTGTATTTTTCACAAGCTCTTTCATTATAAAAACTCCCTTCTATATAGTTTTTCAAGCAATTCTCTTCCTTTTTTTAATCTCATTTTAGATGCGGACTCAGATATTTTCAGTATTTCTGAAATTTCACGTACTTTATATTCGTGCACATAATGCAGGATCAGTATTATTCGGTATCTCTCGGGCAGCTTGCCCAAAGCTTCAAGTATGCCCGTTGATTCTTCTTTTATAGACAAGTCGGAAATATAGTCTATACTTTCTTCTCTGTGTCTTCCGTTATATCGGATATGGTCTATACAGAGATTATTTGCAACTCTCAGAAGCCAGGCTTTTTTATGCTCATCATCTGCAAAAGTTTTTTCATACCGCATATATTTTACGAACACGTCCTGAACTACATCTTCCGCATCGCTTTTATTTTTCAGCATCATAAGTGAAAGAGAATATATTGTATCTGCGTATGTATCAAAGGTTCTTTCTATATCTTCTTCTGTGCGCACAGCTTTATTTTTCATACTCATCAGCTCCTTTCACTTAATACACGAACAACTGCTCGTTTTGGTCAATTTTTTTCCTCGCTTCCTCTTCGGAGAGGCTGCGCCCCTTAAACCCCCTTGCCTCCGGCGGCTAGGGCTCTGCCCTGGACCCGCAAGCCTTTGAAAAGCCCCGGCGAAACTTTTGCGCTTATATTTTTGCTGATTTTATTTGCCTTCCTTACCTTAACGCAGTATTCATATAAGGAGATAACAAATGGATATAGAAATTAAAGATATCAGAAGAAAAGATTTTAATAAGATATTGAGCTATTCCGGAGAAGGTATGGGTGTCGGTGCTTATACCGATGATCCGAGAGAAATACGGCTTTACAGCAGATATTTCTGGTACATGGAGCTTACTAAGGCAACTCAGATAATATGCGCTTACGAAAATGATGAACCCGTCGGAGTTCTTTTAGCCGACATGAACGGAGAAAAAAAGGCCTATCGTTCTGTTTTTGCGCGGATAATAATTGGATTATCTGACTTTCTTATGGGTATCATTTTTAAAGGCGGTGCCAACAGTTACTCTCAGGCAAATGATGATATGCTGAAAAAATTTCTGAAAGACAACAAGCCTGATGGAGAATTATGTTTTCTTGCAGTTCAGCCCGACAAAAACGGAAGAGGGATAGGTACTATACTTCTGAATGAGCTTGCAAAAAGGGCAAAGGGAAGGCTTATATATTTATTTACCGATTCAAACTGTACATATCAGTTTTACGACAAACGTGGGTTTGCTTTAGAACAGAAAAGAAATATTACTCTTGATCTGCATGGCAATAAGATTCCTCTGGATTGCTTTTTATACAGTAAAAAATTGTAAATAATTTTTTAGACAGCCTTATTTTTTACAAGGCTGTCTTTTTTAATAGCATTATTCTGTCAGATTTATATCACCGCTAACTGTATTTAGATCATATTTTATTCCGTTCTCATTATCAGACGGTACTTGAATATCACCGCTTACTGTGGATATTGTGAATTTTCCCTTTCCTGCCGAGCCTTCTATATCTCCACTGACCGTATCTATTTTTATATACGGACTATCTGTCTTATAAATATTAATATCACCGCTTACAGTATGTAAATCAATATTATTGAAGGCCTTTGTATTTTTTATATCAATATCTCCGCTGACTGTATTGATTTTCATATTTTTATCCGCACTGCAAGCATCAGCTACTATATTTCCGCTTACAGTTCCTATATTTACAGACAGCATAGTATTTATATTTTTAATATTAATTTCACCGCTTGTAGTATTAAAATCTGCTCCTTTTTCTAATTGAAGAGGCATACTGCTTGTAATACTTCCGGAAATACTGAACAAATCTAACTTATTATATTTTTCTTCCGGCAAATATACTGTTATAGAATAATCTTTATCTGTTTGGAAAATAGTTATCCTTTCATACCATTCTCTGTCATCCTTCTGAACAAAGCTCAGATCTTTATCTGCTGTAATATCATAATATATTTTTTCATCCTTGCTTATATAGTATACTACTTTTGTTTTATTGTCTTCAGATTTTTTTATTATAATATTATCATCAATGGTTTTGAATGATATCTCTCCAAAATAATTTTCATATTCTGATGATACTTCTTTGAATTCCTTTTCCTGACTAAATTTTTTAATATCAAAACCTGTTACCGTAAAACCTATAACGAAGCAAATTATTCCGAGAAGCGTCAGTATACCGCCTATAATGAGCGTTATCTTAGTTATTTTTTTCATCACAGTACCTCCTTTATTGCATTAATACATTTTTTTACAATGAATACTGTAAATTTTACATAAAGCTTTGTTAATTTTACAAGTCCCACACATATAATTATGGAAATACCCGTCAAAAATAATCCGGCTCCTGATATTATCATAAAATATGCGAACTCTCCCGATATGAACGGATAAATCAGGAGTACTATTCCGGAACAGAATATTGTAAGATCAGCCGCATATAAAGCTATAATCACACACCAGAGCGTTATATATACAGAAAATACAGTTGATAACAGTGAAAACCATATAGGAAAACCAAGTACTATGAGCACGATTGCCCACACAGGCAGTCTTTTTTTGTCTTTCTGTATATTTATATTATTATTGACGGCTGTACTATTCTGAGCGTTATTTTCTTTTATGTATGCGCTTATTTCCTCAACAGTTCCGAGGGACTCAACGGCCTGCTGTTCACTCATTCCGTCCTCAACTGCATCATCTATTATTTCGCTGTAATATTCTATATATTTTTCCGTTTCCTCCTTCGGCAGATAAAAGGTTATCTGTCTTATTTTTTTAATGAACTCCTTCTTATTCATTTGCTTCATCCTCTCTTGTAATATAATGGTAAACAGACATTATTTCCTGCCATTCATTCTTAAATTCTCTCAGTCTTTCAAGACCTTTTTCCGTAATACTGTAATACTTTCTCAGCCTTCCGTTATGTTCCACATTGTATACGGTAAGCATTTCGGCAGCTTCAAGCCTTCTGAGAATAGGGTAGAGAGTGGATTCCGAAATAGAAATATACGGCTTTATATCCTTGACTATCTTATATCCGTAGGAATCCTTGCTCTTTATTGATGACAGTACACATATATCCAACAGTCCTCTTTTCATCTGTATATCCATTTTATCACCTCGCTTTACATAATACTATATCACACATAGTATTATATGTCAAGCAGTTTTATGTATATAATATAATTGTTTAATATTTATATTTTGACTTTTTATAATTTTTTTTAATTGACATATACTCTTTGCTATTGTATAATTTCTCATAGCAGAAATTATTATCATATTGTCTGAGAAAAGGAGAAAATTATGAAATCAAAATTTCCGTAAAGAGTCTGATATCACTTACATCACTTTGTTTGGCAATAATTATGTTGTTCACAGCCTGTTCCTCATCAAAGAAAGCTATAACAAGTTCTGATTTTCAGTCAAAAGCTGCAGCCCGTTCGCTTTACACACAGGATAATACAAGTACATATGATCAATATGACTATGTAGTGTCTGCTCAATAATCAAGCAATTTGAATTGTGCATTATATTGCAGTCTCAATAAGAATATCGGATAAAGAATTGCAAGCAAAACGGCTCTTGCC
>CACWRT010000032.1 GCA_902763365.1 uncultured Ruminococcus sp. | reverse complement strand
AATCGTTCATTTTATATTATCCTTTTGTTCAATTTATACACTTGATTTCGTTCACTTTATATGATACAATGAGAATGACATATTAACAGGAGGTGAAAGGCGTTGGGGATGGTATTCAAATTTGACGTACTAAAAGCCCTGAAAGAAAAAGGTTATACAACTTATCGTATCAGGGCAGACAAGATACTGAGCGAGTCAACAGTGCAAAAGTTGAGAACAGGAAAGCCGTTATCATGGGAAAACATAGAAACACTTTGCAGACTGCTTGAAGTTCAGCCCGGTGATTTACTTGAATACAAGCCCGGCACAGCAGAAAATGAATAATTTTCTTTCTCTGACTGTAAAAGGGCATAAAAAAGAAGTCAACAGGATCAATGACACCTGCTGACCTCTTGAAATTTTATTCAAAACAGATTAAAAGAGAATAGTTGATAATGGTTTTGATAATAACGAATAAAAAAGTCGTTAAAAATTTTGCTTTTGGTATTGACAAACAAAAAATGATGCTGTAATATTTATAGTGTTAGTTAAAAAGTAAACACCAAAAGCCCATCGCTTAATTCCGAGTTAAACGACAGGCTCACTCGCAAAGGTATTCCCAGTACCTCTGACGAATTTCTGATGCCCAAACAGGCTATATAAGCCTTTTGGATATACGTGTCAAGTCAATGCCTTTTTGCGTGGAAACATCTTGGTATTGGCTTGGCATTCTTTTTTGTTACACTTGCCTTTATGTCAGTGCATAGACCTCCGTCTGTGTCCTGACATAAGAGTAAACAGTAATACCAAACACCCGCTTTACTCTTTCCCGACAACTGAATACATAACACAAGCGAAAATACAATGGTATCATAACAGTTTTGCCACGACACCATACTCAAATGGTCGAGCGAGCCAACAGAGCACCATTCTGTTGCTACCTTGACTACTTGGTAAGGCTTACAAACCTGCTTAATACGATGTGGTGAAACCACCGGCGAGAACCCGACAGCCCCCAACATCAGGATAAGATAGCCTGTGTTATTGAAGATAATCTTGGCAGAGATTATCTTCTGATAAGGGAACAAGAAAGTCCTTACTCCTTTATCAGAGGATAATCGATTTGTGCAGAAATAAGGTGAGAAAGATATCTCACCTCATTTCGTAACACTGGTGCGAGTGATGGGACTTGAACCCATACGTCGTGAAACACACGCCCCTCAAACGTGCCTGTCTGCCTATTCCAGCACACTCGCTTATTTAATTTGTGTTCCTCAGAACGATATTTATTATAGCAGATGCTTATATATTTGTCAATACCTTTTTTCAAATTTTTTTAATTTTTTTTTGCCGCTTTTTGTATACGATCTTCCGGATTAACTTATACATGGCAATATATTCAAACGGAGCAACCCCGAAAAGGATTGCTCCGTCCGAATACGTCATTCTACAATAACATTATTTACATTCAGCCACAAACAGCTTTGTAGATGTTGCACCTGTAGAATCCTTTACAATTATACGGATATCATAAGTGCCTGTAGCTGTGGGTTTGAATCTTGCTGATGCTGTCTCAGTGAACTTGTCACCTAAAAGCTTCCAGTTAGTATTAGTAGTACGCTTGAAGTAGAACGCATAAGTATACGGCTCACCGCTTCCGCCTACTGCCTTACCGATCATCGGGATAGCTGTACCGAGCTTAACACTCATTCTGCCGACTACGGATACATTTGTAAGCTCAAGCTCTTTTACAGACTTAACACTGAATGTCTTTTCTGCTGTAAGGCCTTCGCCGTCCTTAACTATAACCTTTACATCATATGTTGCTTCAGCAGTAGGTGCGAATGCAACACTTGATGTTGTTCCGAACTCTGTGCCGAGAGTGATCCACTTTGTATTTGTGCTTCTCTTATAATAGTAAGCGTAAGTATATTTGCCGTCGCCGCCGTTAGCTGATGCAGAAATTCTTACCTTATCACCTATCTGTACAATATCACTGTTGATAACGGATGTATTGTTCAGAACCGGCTCTTTTACGGAAAGCTTCATTGTCTTTTCAGCCGACTGCTTTGCAGAATCCTTTATTGCTACCTTGATATCATACTCTCCGGCTTTGGGAGCATTGAATGTTACGGTTCTTGCAGTACCGAATTCTGTACCTACCTTTGTCCATGTACTTGAACTTGTAAGCTTATAATAGAATGCATACTTATACGGCGCTGTTCCGCCTGACGCTGCGCAGTTAAGAGTAACTGCTTCACCGGGCTTGCACTTCATATTTGTTGCAGTTGAAGCGTATGTTTTAGTACCGACTTTAAGAGTACATTTAGTGAATACAAGCTTGATAAGTACAGGAGTAAAGTTTCTCTTCTCTTCTTCGTCGCATACGGAGCATCTGTAAAGTGTATAGCCGCCTTCTTCAAATGTAGGCTCTACTACAGATACCTGTTTCCAGTCATGACCTGTCATAGGAACAGTCTCATTGAATGTCTGACCGCAGGCATCACACTTATACTGAACCTCTCCTGCCTGCTGGCAAGTAGCCTTTGTGATAGTCTTTACAAGTGACTTATGCTCATGATTACAATAAATCTCAAAGCTTACTGTAGTCTTATTAGAATAGTTGCCTTTACCTGTGATAGTAGCTATACCTGAACCTACTGCTTTATTAGCTGTATAAGCAACTGTATAATCTGTGCCCTCTACAAGCTTATAACCGATATGATAGATCAATATCTCCGGTTTTACGCCTGCTGATTTATTCTCAGCAGTAAGCTCCTGAGGTTCGATATTATCAATTACTACTTCGGGATCTGACAGAGGTCTTGCACTTATCTTGAAGCTCTTTGTAACAGAGCTGGAGTAATTGCCTATACCTGTTACAACAACCTTACCTGTCAGACCTACTTTTGTGTTATTGGAATATTCAAGAGTATAATCCTTGCCTTCTTCAAGTGTAACCTTGTATGAGGTTGTCTGACCGAGAATATCGGTTTCCGTATAGCTGTAAGAAACATCTACTGCCGGCTTGTATTCAGTAACACCGGGAATGTATGTTGCCTGATCAACAGTTACTGTAGCATTTCCGAGAGGATACTGAACGTATACTATACAGCTGTCTGTTTTGTTGCCTGATTTTACTGTAATAACAGCTTCACCGATATTATGAGCGGTAATTTTACCTGTTGCATCAACTGTTGCAACAGCTTCATTATCGGATGACCAATCAAGCATAACGTCTGTAACTGCTTTGTCATCTTCATTCATAACAGTTGCAGAAACTGTTTTTGTTGCTGTCATATCCTTAGAAAGAGCTATGGGCAGTTCAGGAAGAGAACCGTCAGTCTTTACTACAAGACCTGTACCCTTTACAACAACGCTTGATGTAGTAAAGCCTGTCAATGTTGTAGTAGCTTTAAGACCTGATTCAGCAATAGCCGTTATAGTAGCCTTTCCGTTACCTACAACTCTTACAAAACCTGTATCATCCACAACCACAGCAGATGTATTGCTTGAAGTCCAATGAGCAACTCTGTCGTTGTGTTCATAGGGCTGGTTGGTAGCGATAGTAAGATCGCCGCCCAGTGAAAGTGTCGAACCTACATTCAGATTCTTATTGAATTTCTGGTCATCTCTGCCGTTATTGATAATAACCAGCTTAGTAGCTCTCTTGAGCACCTGAAGCTTGAATGACTTGGATATAGAAGGATTGTTGGTTGAGCTTGCCTTTACAGTAACAGTACCGCTTGCAAAACCCTTCAATGTGATCGAAGAAGCTGTCTGGCTCTCTATTGTAACATAGTCGCCGTTATTTTCACCGTTACCGATAACTTCCCAGACCATTGTATCATCAGGAGATGTACCGTCAGCTGCAACAAGCGCGCCATCGATCTTTATACTCTGCTGGTCAAATACAGAGATCGTTGAACCTGCATATATTGTAGTGATAGTACTGTCACTCTGTGTTGTAAGGGAAATATCAGCCGCATCGATCTTCTTTGTAACATTACAGGTGATCTTAGCCTCAACGCCGGAGTTCTTTGCTCTTGCAGTAATAATAGTACTTCCGACCTTTACGCCTCTTACAACAGCAGTCTGACTGTTTGTAAATGCGCCTGTTACCAGTGATTCAACTGTAGCAACAGCAGGATTTGAAGATGTCCATACTATTTCCTCATCAGCTGTTTCAGGGTTCATGGTAGCTGTGACAACAGCATCTACACCTACTCTTGTTGATATTGTCTTATCCGAGAAGGATATAGACTGTGCCTTTGTAAGTACCTTGATATAAACTTCTGCATTTACATTTTCATTTTCGGCAGTAATTGTGATCTTCGCATCGCCCTTGCCGACTGCCTTGATATTACCTTCTTCATCAACAGTTATTACCTTAGGATTGCTGGATGTCCAGGTAAATACGTCTGTTGCGCCCGACTCATAGCCTGCGCCCTTATAAGTAGGCGTACTTTCAAATGAAAGCTTCATTGTATCGCCTATCTCCATTGCGCTTGGCGCGTTATTGATAGTGATATCTATTGCCGGGTTTTCTTTTACTATGGTAACATGGATATACTTAGGAACATTTTCATAATCCTCTACTGTATCCTTACCGATCTTTCTCTTACCATAGCTTTTTTCTCTCTTGGAAGTTTCAGTTGCCTTATACTTTGCTACGATAGTAACTTCACCGTTAGTCTTAGGTGTGAAAAGACCGCTCTGGGTTATTTCAGCCTTCTGAGTCTGTTTCGGAGTACCTGTTCCGCTATAGTTACCCTCGTACACTGCCCACTCAACAGTATCTGTTGAGGTATTTGATACTTTTTCTGCATCAAACTGATACTTATGGTTGGCAATAGTCATAATAGTAACAGACTTCATTGTATTGCCTTCGCTGTCCTTATATTCCGACTTGCCCTTGTTTGTAACAGAGTACACCTTCATATCAGTTGCAGGTTCATATACTACTATTGTTACCGAACGATAAACCTCGCCGCCTGCTGTAGTGAAGTAAAGATGAGTTGTACCCGGCTTCTTTGATACCCATGCCGGATTTCCGTCCTTATCCTTGTTCTTATATTCACCGTTTTCATCAACAGACAGATCATAATATCCGCCCTCAACCGTTACCTGCATTTCCTCATTGGAAGCATTCGGTGAAGAAACCTGAATATGATCGTCTGCTCCGCCTTCAGCGAATATACGTATTTCATCATCTACAGCTGCGCCGTTATCATTGCTTGCTACGACCTTGAATTTTCTCGAAGTCACGTTATCATGGTTTGCATTACTGTTATCGACATAGAACACAGCATTATCACCAAGATCTTTACCGTTCTCATCAAGCACCTTCAATTTCGTTGCTACATCCGATGCGGCCTGTGCCACAATACCTGTCTGCTCAGTACCCACAAATGCCGTACCTATTCCTGCCGGAATAAGCATAGCTGCTGCTGACAAAACAGCGAGTGCCTTTTTAAAAGCACGTCGGGTACCGGATTTTGAAATTTCCATTGCTACACTGTCTCCTTTACATAAATTTGAGTTTTTGTGAGATAACGTTTAAACAATGCCGATCCTGTTTTCCGCCCATCCAGCAGTCTGGCAGATGATCACAAAACCACATTATTTCCCCAAATAAACGTATGTCATAACATTATTAAATGCACAACAACTCCTACTTAAATATTACCATATCTCGATCGTTAATGTCAACCATCTTAGCTTAACAGATGTTTTTTTATTATCATTTTATTACAATTTAACAATTAAAGCTGTACAATTTTCACTTGTATGAACGCCGCATATACAGCTTTATTCTTTGTACAGAAAGAAAAACAGGCCACTTCACAAGTGACCTGCACAATCCTTTTATTCATCGTTTCCGCCTAATTCATCCAGCATACGGAAGATCTCGTCATAATCCTCCTGACTGTCCTCGTCGAATGAATCTGACGGCGAATCGGTACCATCCGAGAATACTACCTCTTCTTCAACCTCAATTTCAGTTTCAGTTTCGGCATCATCCTCTGCATATGTTACAGTTTCCTCATCCGCTTCGGTGCTCTCGTCATACTCCTGTACCTCTTCAACAGCTTCGGCAGCCTCAGTTATATCACCGGAATCCGTCACAGCTTCGTCATTTTCCTCGTCTTCAAAACGCAGCGGACCCCTGATTATTCCTTCAGGAACGTCATTCTTATCCTCTTCTTTATAAGACGGTGTTTTCGGAGCAGCATATCTTCCGGCTTTTTTCTTTGCCGCTCTTGAAGATCTTTTAGCTGCTTTTTGTTTTACGGGTGTTATATCCTCGGGTCCCTGAACATTTCTGCCCGACCTGTCCTCGGATATAGCGCCTAAAAATTCAGGATCATCCACATCGTCGTCTTCCTCAAACTTATCAATTTTTGCATTGCGGGCATTACTGACAATAAAGGTAACTGCATAGCATACAAACGAAAGGTCTGTCACGCAAAGCAGTATTCTGCCGAGAGTGGGTTCAACAATAAGAGTATCCACCCCGTTTGTATCCGGAGTCGGGGAGAACATTTTGATAAGTATATCTATTGTTGTGATAAGTCCGCACATAACATAGCATACACCATACAAAGTAGTTCTTCTGACAGCTGTTCTCGGTCCTATTTCCGCAAAGAACATTGCCTGATAGAACAGGAAAAGCATAAGCAATGTAACAGAGATCACATCAAACATTTCCGTTGCGTGTATTGATACCTTGGAATACTGTATAAACAGACTGATAAGTCTGCCGCAGGCCCATGCGGGAAGCAGCAGGGTCGCAAGGGGAAATTTAGTCATCCCGTTATGACCTGTAAAGGAAATACAGGCTTCATAAAGCATCACGACACCGCCCAAAAGTCCCAGCGCTATAAGAATGATTGTTCCTGCGGGGGATTCGGAATTTCCCAGGGAGAAAAGGGAAATTATTCCCGATCCCAGTATAGAAACTGCGGAAATAAATCCAAAAAAGCCCGTTGCCTTGCTTTTAGGCGGAGTAAGCTGAACTTCTACCTTCCTGTCTGCCAAAAGCATTATTATGCCGATCAACCATACAAGAACTATAGAACACACAAACACAGCCGAACAAATATCAGAGTTAACTATAAATCCGACACCGTTTACATTAAATAGTGTATCACATATTTTGGCGATACCTCCGATGATGCCGAATACGATCATCGGCCCCCATAATTTATTTATTTTCATACAAGCCACTCCTTCTGACATCAGCTTATTCTTTCACTTATAGGTTCATATTGTTTACTGTGTACCATAGAGCGATATGCAGGACGTATTATCCTTCCGCCATAGGTAACTTCCTCCATACGGTGCGCGCACCAGCCTGCAATTCTTGAAACTGCGAAGAGAGGGGTGAACATATCGCTTGGTATACCAAGCATATCATATACGAAACCGGAATAAAAGTCAACATTTGCGCAAATAACTTTTGAGCTGTTCTTGATATTTCTCATAACCTGAGGAGTAAGCTTTTCAACAGTTTTATACAATTCAAACTCATCCGTCATATTTTTCTCTTCTGCTATTTTGGCAGCAGTTCTTTTAAGTATAACGGCACGAGGATCAGAAAGTGTATATACTGCATGACCGAATCCGTAAATAAGACCTGTTCCGTCACCTTTTTCCTTGCGTATGATAGAGGAAAGGTAGTTATATACTTCTTCTTCATCCTTCCAGTTCTTTACTTCTTCTTTAAGCTCATTCATCATAGTACGAACTCTGAGGTTAGCGCCTCCGTGACGAGGACCTTTAAGTGAACCTATAGCTGCTGCTATAGCAGAATATGTATCTGTTCCCGAGCTTGAAAGCACTCTTGTTGAGAAAGTCGAGTTGTTTCCTCCGCCGTGTTCAGCATGAAGTATCATGCACAGATCCAGCAGCTTTGCCTCCGAGTCGGTAAATTTCATATCAGCCCTGAGTGCTCTCAGAATTGATTCACTTGTAGACAAGGAAAGGTCGATAGGGTGAAAAAACATACTTTCTTTATCGAATGCCCTGCGTTTGACCTGATATGCATAGGTCATTATAGTCGGAAGGCAGGCGATAAGCTGTATCGACTGTTTCATTGTATTTTCAAGAGATGTATCATCGGGGTTTTCATCAAATGTATACAGTCCCAGGACAGAGTGTGCAAGTTTATTCATGATATCTCTTGAAGGAAGCTTCATTATCATATCTTCTGCGAAGTGATGTGGAAGTTCCCTGTAAAACCCGAGTATTTCCTTGAATCTGTCAAGATGCTTCTCATCGGGCAGATTTCCGAACAGAAGCAGCCATGCAGTTTCTTCAAAGCCGAAGCGGTCTTCCTCCACGCAGGCATTGACCAGATCATTTACGTCATAGCCCCTGTATGTCAGTTTTCCTTCATCGGGAAGTCTTTCACCGTCTGCTATTACGAATCCGTGCACATTACATATATTGGTAAGTCCCGCCATAACACCTGTACCATCGGGGTTTCGCAGTCCTCTTTTTACGCCGTATGTCAAAAAATCCTGAGCGTTGAATCCGTTATATCTTTTATATTCATCACAAAGCTCAGTTAGTTTATCATCATAAAAAACAACTGTACCTGCCATTTAACATTCCTCATTTCATTTACAGGCATACGTCCTGATTTTATACTTTGACTCATATATTTTACCCCATTTTCCCCCATCTGTCAACCCACCGGCGAGCCGCCGTCGAAGCATTTACGGGTGTTCATTTTAAAAAAAATATGGTATAATAGTGGTATATTATTCAATTCGGATATAACGGACAAATAAATCGGAGGAGATGCAGACAATGATCGGAGAACAGATAAAGAAATACCGTGTAAAAAAAGGACTGACACAGGAAGAACTTGGAAACATGATCGGGGTCACAACTCAGGCAGTTTCAAAATGGGAAAGGGGCGGTTCGCCTGATGCAGAAATACTGCCCGCAGTAGCGAAATCGCTTGGTATAACATTAAATATGTTGTTCGGCGAAAGCGATAACATTCAGTCACTTGATGATACTCTCGCAGAAGAAATACTCTCTATGGAACATGATAAGGGAATAAAAAGATTGTATTCACTCATCTGGAAAATAGGACTCGGATTATCGGGAATGGATACTTACAAAAAAAATGTACCTGACAGTACGATGGGAGTATTTATCGTAGATATGCCCGGAAGCCTTGATTCTGATAAAAAAGCCTTTACTGACGGAGATACCGCAAAAGGAGAAAACGACTATCACTATTATGCAAGAGCAAGTCTTAATGAGGGTATGCTGGATGCAAAAGTAGATGATGACTTTTCATATATATTTTTCATGCCCGAGCCAAAGGAAGGCTACGCTAAAACCTTTGAAAATACTGAAGAACTTCAAAACGTATTTTCTGTTTTAGCAGAAAAAGACATTCTGAAAATTCTTTTCTTTATGTACTCAAGGCAAAATCTTCCCTCCTCTTCGTCACTTATCGCCTCGGGTACAAATATCGGAATAGAAAAAGTAGAAATGCTTATGGATAAGCTTTGCAGTATAAATCTTGCCAATCGTACCCCTGTTTTTACAGAAAAAGGCGAAATGAAGGTTTATACATATTACAACGAAACCGTCATTACACCTATACTCTGCAACGCAAAAGAACTAATGGATCAAAAAGTTATTCACCGCGGTGTTTGGTTCGACAGAAGAAAACCACTCTTTTAATTAAGTTAGGAATTAGGAATCAGGAATTCAGACCGTGCAAAAAGTCAAAAATCAAAAAAACAAAGTCGTGAATTAATGCGGCTATTCGGCACTAATTTTGTATCAAAAAGAGGTTTGACACAGTCTGAATTAGGAATTATCGGCTGACCATTTCTTCCGCTGTATTCCGCTTCTTTCGCCGTTTCTGCTTTTCCTCCGCAGCTATGTTGAAGTGTACCCGAAATAAATGAATAGTGAATAATGAATAATGAATAATGCTATAATAAATTTACCGATTATTACCAATTCAATTAAAAGTATGGGTGAGGATCATAAAAGTATCAGCCGATAAAATAGTAATAACCGCGACAATTAAAGCTTACAGCGACAAGCCCAGAGCGGATGCGAAGCGGAGCGATACCCGCGTTTCGGTACCGGCGGCTCGCCGGGATAGTTGGCAAAAATATTATCAATGGTAAAAAACGAGCTGCTCAAGAAGCCTGATACGCGGTCAGTACAGCATGAACCGCAAGTTCAGAGCGTATGCGCAGCGGAGCGATACCCGCGTTTTAGGGTCCAGCGTCACGCTGGCGGCTCGCCGGTTGATTATTTTGCGATTAGGATAATGAATGTAAAATTGGTTGTTTAAGTGTAAAAACAGTTGTTTGAATGAATCGGGACTCTTTCGTATAATATAAGCAAATAAAAATACCCCAGGAGGTAACCCGATGAAAACAAAAAGAATAACAGCAGGTATTATCTCAGCCATGATATGCCTGTCAATGACAACAGCCTGCGGCAGCAGCGAACAAAACAACTCCGATTCATCAACAGGAGCAAGTCAGACATCAGCATCCTCATCAGAAGATCAGAAATCCGATACCAAGCAGGAAAGCTTGACCGAAGAAAGCAATGCCGAAGAAATAAAGGAAGACAACACTTCCTCAGGACTACATACACTGTATATCCGTGACGCAGGAAAAAACGAAAAAATGACTGCCACTTTTATCAACACCGGCAGCGATGAAACCGTGGACATAGAAATGACAAAATCAGAAGAAGACGGCGATCACACTACATTCACCTGTGATGCTGACCCAACTCTTTATAACATGGTACATCTGTCATACGGTGAGGATATTGTCAGCAAAGATGTAGCATTTAACAGCTATGTTGCAGGATGGTATCTCAAGTATAAAAAGCTTCTCCCCTACGCCGAAGGTATGGATCTCAAATATGACCCTTCATTCGACACCAAAACCTTCAAGTTTGACGGACATGACAAAACTGTTTACATCTGGACTCCCGATGATTATGACAAGGATTCAAATGACAAATATTCCACTATCTATATGTTTGACGGTCAGACAGTACTTGCCACAGGCAGGGACAGAGGTATGGACAGCGATAAAGACAGCTGGAACGTATCCGAAAGCGTCGAGGGCATGATGTCCGTAACCGACAATAAAGCAATAGTCGTATGTATAGCTACAGGCGATGAAAACAGAGAAGATGAGCTTGTACCTGATCTGGGCGAACTGAATAATCCTCCCGATAGTATCGACCCACTGATAAGCAAAAAACGAGGCAATGCATTTGCAGACTTTGTATGCGATACCATCATCCCTTACGTTCAGGAAAACTACAATGTATATACGGACGCACAGCACACCTCTCTTGCAGGCAGCTCACTCGGCGGACTTGAATCATTCTATGCAGTACTATCTCATCCCGAAAGCTTCGGAACAGCAGGCGTATTGTCACCTTCCTTCTGGGCATATGTTGATGATACATGGGCTGATTTCCTCAAGGATAAAGTCAAAATGGAAAATGCACCCTTCCTGTATGTGTACGCAGGTTCATATGCTTCTGATAACGGAGAAAACGCGGAAGATGTATACAATATGCTCCTTGAAATGGGATATCCCAAGAATAGGATGGTATTCAACAAGTACGAGCCCGGAGAACACACTCCTACATTTTGGAGAAATATGTATCCCGAATTTTTACAGGCTATGTTCATGCAGAAAACAGAAGCGCTTGAATGTGGCGTTCCCATTCAGTATAAAGACAGATCAAGTTTTGACGATATTCCCAGGGATGTCAGCATAGACCCCAACGACCCTAAGCTTAAAGACAAGAACAACTACATATATTACGATAACAGTGAAACAAAATGGGATAAAGTATATGCTTACTGGTGGGACGCTATCCCGACAAACAAGATCAGCGGCGGACTTTACGGAGCAGAATGGCCCGGCATAGAGCTTGAAAAGATCGAGGGCACTGACATTTACCGTCTGATCATGCCAATGGGTCCCACGATGATCATTTTCAGCTCAGGCATTACAGATGAAGAAGTAGCCAAAGGAACAATAGCTTATCAGACTGAGGATATGCCCTATGACGATCAGAAAAATGCAGGTCAGGTCTATAAAATAGATATGTCACAAGAGCCTTCAAAGGGCAGAGGTGTTGAAAAGACAAAATACAAATATCCTGCCGGCGAATGGAGCGACTATAACCCATAAGCTTCACAGCTCAAAGCATTTAGCTATAAGCATGACGATTCCGACTTTTTTTCCCTCTCTTCTTATTGATAAGCAGTTCATATTCCATGTAGTTTATAGTTCATAAAACAGCGGTAAACTGTATAAATATCTGAACAACAATTCAATCACATACGAAAAAAGCCCAAAGCGTGTCAACATAAAGTTTTCATGCTTTGAGCTTTAGCTTTTTTATCAATAACCTGAAACAATGAAAAATGTAACTTTCAATCAGTAAAGCCGCGGCCGCCACCGAGTGTCAGCGACACAAAATAAAAGGACAAACATCGGCGAAAAAATGACGTTCAGCGAATGAAATCTGAGCTGATCCTCCACATTAACGGGCAGTTTTTCATAATAATTCTTTATAGGTGTGCCGCAGTACAGAAAATCTGCGCCCACACTCTGCGCGCAATCCCTCAGCTCTTCCACTTTTTCGGCGAGTTCCTCTGCCTGCGGCAAAGTAAGCGGCTTTCCTGCAATACGGCAAAGACTTCCGCTGTCAAATTTAACAACAGTACTGTCATCCTTTTTCATTATCCTTGCGCCGGTTATGTTTTCTTTATAAGAATTAATATCCATCATCAGATCGTGATAATTAAGGTTTTCTCCGATAATTTCATTGGTTTTTCTGATCGAACGCGCCGCTGTTTTTAAGTCACCATGTACAGCAGACTGAGCTGTATTCTTTATTTCATCTGCCTGTGATCTTGCATATGAAGGACTTGCTGCCCCCGAAACTATAAAGACCATTGCAAAGGCAAATAAAACAATATTTTTGTTGAATTTTTTCATCATAGCTCCTCTCAGAAATTGAAATAAATAAAGGGATTATAGGAATCGCTTACTATATTGGCGGCGCAGAGCACAAACAATGCCATCATCCCCGCAACCCTGATCCATCCGGCTATTTCGCTTTTTTCTGTCTTTTTTCCTATGTATCTGAAAACGGGGGTACATAAAACAGCGCTCACAGCAAGCCATAATAGATTCTGAGTAAAGTAACCGCTGAACATACCGTCAGTAAAGCTGTTTCCGAAAGCGCCTGTCATCATTCCCCAGTATTTCACTGCATTTTGTATTGTATCGGAATTGAAAAGCACCATACCGAATACCGCAAACAGAACAGTATATATATGTCCCGCTATTTTTATTATAACAGACTTTTTCTTCTCGATACCGCTCAGCTTTTCAGCAGTTATCAGTACAAAGTACATCAGTCCCCACATTATGAAAGTAAGATTCGCTCCGTGCCACAATCCCGTAAGAAACCATACAATAAAAAGGTTCATGATAGTTTTAAGAGTTCCGCCCCGACTGCCTCCCAAAGGGAAATAAACATAATCCCTGAAAAACTGTCCGAGAGAAATATGCCATCTTCTCCAGAAATCCGATACCGATCCTGCAATATAAGGATAATTAAAGTTTTCACCGAAATGGAAACCGAACATACGGCCGAGTCCTATAGCCATATCGCTGTAACCGCTGAAATCAAAAAATATCTGCATAGTAAATGCGATACCGCCCAGCCAGCTGAATGTAACAGAAAGCTCATCTCCGTTTTGAAGCATGGCAAACGCCTGATCCGCGATCAGCGCAAGCTTATTTGACAGAAGCACTTTTTTAGAAAGTCCGATAACAAATCTTGCAAACCCGTCCGAGAAATCATCCATATTCTCTTTTCTGTTTTTTATTTCTTCGGCAACTGTCTGATAACGTACAATAGGTCCTGCTATAAGCTGAGGGAAAAATGAGATATAAAGCCCGACATATAAAAGATTTTTCTGTGCCTGAGCCTTTCCCCTGTATACATCGATAATATAAGAAATTGCCTGAAATGTAAAGAAGGAAATACCTATCGGCAGCGGTATCCCGGGAACAGACAACGACGGAATAATTTTTTTCAGCAGTGAACAGGCAAATCCAAGGTACTTGCAAATAAAAAGTACCGACAAAAGGCACACTACGGAAAAAATCAAAAAGAACTTCTTTAGTTTCGGATCATCCTTTTGCCTTTCTATTCCCATACCGAAAGCCCAGGTCAGCAATACCGTCAGAATCATGACCAGAACAAAAACAGGCTCGCCCCAGGCATAAAAAAACAGGCTTGCAAATACTAAAAAACCGTTTTGTAAACCTCTTTTTTTTCTGAGAATAACAAAGTATATCAGCAATACCGAAGGTAAAAACAAATATAAAAACACTGTACTTGAAAATAACATATATCCTCTTCTTTCGTATCAGAATTATAGTAAGCGGCAAAAGGGAAATCTCAGTGACGTTTACTGTAATTCTGTTTCTATTTATTCAAAAGCTTTCTGACACGCTGTCATTATTCATTATTCATTATTCACTATTCATTAAAATACGATGCTTTTGTTCCGAACTATCCGGCTGTATCGGGGAATAGCTTTCCGAACAGCAAAAACAACAGATATCATTTCAGCTTTCCTTCCGTTTTCTCCATAAAACGTTCTGTTTTCACAGCAAAACGCTCATGCTTTCCCCTTGCTATAAGTCCTGCATTATCGTAGGCTTCAAGCTCAAAGCTGTATTTTCTGTCCGCAATATCCGTAAGCCGCGCCACAGCCTTTACCTGTGCGCCGCAGGGAGTTGCGCTGATATGATCTATACTTATCATAGTACCTACAGTAGTTACACCTTCGGAAAGATAAGGCTGAACAAGCTCACACGCGGCCTTTTCCATAAGCGCCGCCACAGCCGGAGTTGCAAGAACCCTCAACGTACCGCTGCCCACATTTACGGCAAGCTTTTCCTCATCAGCCGGCGCGTTCACTTCATTTGTCATACCTGATTCAAGTTTATTCATTTTTCATTACCTCTTTCAAGTGTTTATCTTGATTTGATCATTAATAACTGATATAATGATTGTAGCATATTTTTTCACGGATTAACAGACGATTTTACATAAATACGGAATTTTTGAAAGGCGGAAACGCTATGAAGACATATTATTTCTGTAAGGAGGAATCAAAAATGCCCGAAGAAGCCAAAGAACAAAAAACTGTTCCAAAAGGGCGGATACATATGCTTGATGAACTGAGGGGATTCGCTCTTGTGTTTATGGTGATATATCATGCCTTTTATACGATAGGGTATTTCTTTAACTGGAGTTGGGGCAGAGATATAATAAACATACTTTATCCCATAGGTCCTGTATTTGCAGGTGCTTTTATCTTTATATCAGGAATATCATCCAATCTCAGCCATTCAAATATAGACCGTGGCGCAAGGCTTTTTTTCATTGCCTACATTGTAAGTATTGTGACATTTTTTGCCATCGGCAGCGAAAACGCAATACGTTTCGGAGTGCTTCATATGCTTTCCGTATGCATGATGATGTACGGCCTTATGTCACGTATACTTAAAGTCATACCTCTGTGGGTGGGCATAATATTCAATGTCCTGCTTTTCATACTTACAATACCTGTACCTGAGGGAAAAATAGCAATACCCTTTCTCTGGGAAATGAATCTGCCGACAGAGTGGTATATGACTGATTTTCTGTACCCTCTCGGATTCATAAAAAACGGGTTTTCATCGGGAGATTTCTTCCCGCTTCTTCCGTGGCTGTTCCTGTTTTTTGCAGGCACATATTTCGGAAGGCTTGCAGTAAAGAAGAAACTGCCGAAATTCACTTACAAAAGCCACATAAAGCCCCTTGCATTTTTAGGCAGACATTCTCTGCTGATATATCTTGCGCATCAGCCTGTGATTTTCGGCATATGCACACTTGTTGAAATGCTTTTGAAGCTTAAAAACTAAGCCTGGAACAAATGCTATAGACCGGGAGCTGCGAGACCGCTCCCGGCCGGAACAGATAAAACTTTATTAAACAAGGAGGAAATACATATGGAAAAGGAAACCAAAGTCAAAACTGCTGAAGAGAAAACAGAAGCGTCTGCGGAAGAAAAAGAAACTGCCGCGGCTTCGGAAAGCGCTGAAAGCCAAAAAGAGGAGAAGACCGAAGACACCAAGGAAGATAAAAAAGCTGTCCTCAAAAAGGACAAGGAGTACAAGAAAGGTAAGCTCATATATGATATAGGAACACTCTTTATGTATCTGTACCTTCTCCTGTTCTCGGCAAAACAGCTTCTTCATATGGAGATAATCGCAGGCAATACATTTATTTCAAACTATCTGAATTTTACCTTTATAATTCCGCTCATACTTATGATAATCGGTCTGGCTATCAGCGACAAAGCGGCAAAAAGAATGGACGTAAAAGAGCATAACAAGCTGTGGACGGGAATACTTGCAGCAGCAGGCGTATTTATCATCGCGCTTTCCATATGTGAAATACTTATGCCGTCATATAAGGTGTATGATCTGTCGGTCATGACATCCGAAAACAGCCCCGGATCTGTTCGTGAGGGTCAGGAGCTTATTATTGCCGAATACAGAACAGGAAAAATATTAGCTCCCGCACCTGTTACGAAGCCCGGATATGTTTTCGTTGACGTTTACGGAAAATACGGTATCTTCGCATTCAGAAAGCAGACCGTCACAAATAACAACGGTTCCTATTCAATAGAGAAAAAAGGCGATCAGGGCAGCGACTACCTTATAACCGTAAGATCCCTCGGCCGTGAAGAAACCTTCCCCTTCTCGTATTAAATTTAGCTCAGAGCTCAGAACTAAGAGCATGGCAATTCATACTTTCGTCCCTCTTCTCAGCTTGGATCGTGTTTGTGACTTATAATCCGTATAAGAATAGAGCCGAGTTGTCAGACTTTTAATCAATTGCTTTTATGCTCCATGCTTCGAGCTGTTTTGCTGATCGCCGAGTTGATTATTTGAAAGAAATAACATCATATTAAAGATTATCAATTGTAAGAAAAAAATCGAGCCGTCAGGCTTTAAGCTAAAATTTCTCTCAGGAAAGGATAATAGATACAATGAATTATACGGAAAAGATCGCATCGGAATTTTCGATAAAGCCCGAATATGCCGAAAACATAATAAACCTGCTTGACGAAGGAAATACCATTCCTTTTATAGCGCGTTACCGAAAAGAAATGCACGGAACACTTGACGATCAGACTATTCGCGCAATAAGCGAAAGACTTGAATATCTGAGAAATCTTGACAAGCGCCGTGAAGAGGTCTATAACCTTATCGACGGTCAGGACAAAATGACTGACGAAATATCTGCCGCCCTTGACAATGCAGAGGTTCTGGCAGAAATAGAGGATATCTACCGTCCGTTCCGACCAAAAAGAAAGACCCGCGCCTCAGCTGCAAAAGAAAAGGGACTTGAACCCCTTGCCGAGCTTATTATGGCACAGGGGGACGGTTCACCGGCAGCTGCTGCCGCAGAATATGTAAACTCTGAAAAGGGCGTAGAAACCGCCGATGATGCACTTAAAGGAGCTATGGATATAATAGCAGAAAATATATCCGATAATGCGGATATAAGAAAAAGACTTAAAAGCATTATCCGCTTCAATGCCATGATCACCTCAAAAGCATCCGACCCCGAAAAGGACAGCGTATACAGAAACTATTATGATTACAGCGAGCCTGTATCTAAGATAGCCGGTCACAGAGTGCTTGCAATAAACCGCGGAGAAAAGGAAGGCTTTCTCAAAACCGGTATAGAGATCGCGCCCGAAATATGCACCGAGGTCATGGATCGGTTTCTGGTGAAAGGCAAGGGCGAATTTTCGGAAATAGTAAGAGAAGCTATAGCAGATTCCTATTCACGTCTGATATTCCCGTCTGTTGAGAATGAAATACGCGGCGAGCTGACCGAAAGAGCAGACGAACAGGCTATAGCCTTGTTCTCCCTGAATTTGCGTAACCTGCTGATGCAGCCGCCGGTAAAAGGCTATACCGCCATCGGACTCGACCCGGGATATCGTACCGGCTGTAAACTGGCTGTAGTTGACGAAACAGGAAGAGTTCTTGATACCTCTGTCATCTATCCTACCCACGGAAAGGCTCAGGCTGAAAAATCCAAAACTGTGCTAAAAAACATGATACACAAATACAAAGCAGGTATTATCGCGATCGGAAACGGCACTGCTTCAAAAGAAACCGAAATGTTCACTGCCGAATGTATCGGTGAAATAAGCGACAAAGTATCCTACATGGTAGTAAGCGAAGCAGGCGCTTCTGTTTATTCCGCATCCGAGCTTGCGGCAAAGGAAATGCCCGACCTGGATCTGACGCTCAGAAGCGCAGTATCTATTGCAAGAAGGCTTCAGGATCCCCTGGCAGAACTGGTCAAGATCGAACCGAAAGCAATCGGTGTAGGACAGTATCAGCATGATATGCCGCAGAAACAACTCAGCGAGGCATTGGACGGTGTTGTAGAGGACTGTGTAAACAATGTAGGCGCAGACCTCAACACGGCTTCCCCTGCCCTTCTTTCAAGAGTTGCGGGAATATCAAAGACAGTATCGGGAAATATTGTTGCTTATCGTGAAGAAAACGGTCATTTCCGTTCCCGCGCCGAGCTGAAAAAAGTACCCAAACTGGGTCCGAAAGCATTTGAACAGTGCGCCGGCTTCCTGCGTGTGGCGGAAAGCAGCAACCCTCTTGACAACACTGCCGTACATCCCGAATCCTATGACGCTGCAAAAAAGCTTCTGACAATCTGCGGATACACTCCCGATGATATCAGAAACAACAACCTGTCACAGCTTGAATTAAAAGCTAAAGCTGTAGGACTTTCGGAGATATCACAGCAGACCGGCGTAGGTATACCTACCCTTGAGGATATAATCAAGGAGCTTACAAAGCCGGGACGTGATCCCCGTGATGAACTTCCGCCGCCCCTTCTCAGAACAGACGTCCTTGACATAAAGGATCTCAAGGAAGGTATGGAAATTATGGGAACTGTCAGGAATGTTATCGACTTCGGCGCATTTGTTGATATCGGAGTTCATCAGGACGGACTCATACACATTTCCGAGATAAGCGAAAAGCGTATAAAGCATCCTTCCGACGTTCTCAGCATCGGCGATGTAATAAAGGTACGGATATTGTCTGTAGATGCAGATAAGGGACGCATTTCCCTGAGTCTGAAAAACGTTAAATAATAAAGGAAAGATATAATGAAAAAATATGATATTGCCCTGTTCGATCTTGACGGAACTCTCAGCGAATCGGGAGAGGGCATACTTGAATGTGTAAGAATGATATTCAGCGAAATGAAAAGACCTCTTCCTCCCGAGAAAGAGATCAGAAAATTCATTGGTCCGCCCATGTATGAAAGCCTTAAACGCGTAGGCTTTGATCACAAAGACGCAGAGATAGGGGTAGAAATATACAAACGTAATTTTATCAAAACCGGCATATATAAAAACAAAGTGTATGACGGTATGTTTGACGTTCTCGATAAGCTGAAGGCTGAGGGTGTGCGCCTTGGCGTAGCATCCACAAAATATCAGGTTTTCACCGACAGAATAATAAAAATGCTGAAGCTCGATAAATATTTTGATGTTGTAGGCGGTTCCACTTCCCTTACCGGCGACAGTCCCGAAAGTGAAAAGCCCCGTCATGACAAAGTAGAAGTAATGAACTATGTAATTGACTCTCTTAAAACAAACAGAGACGAAACAGCAGTTATGATAGGTGATACAAGATTTGACGCAGACGGCGCCGCAAAAACGGGCTGCGATTTTATCGGCTGCCTTTTCGGCTACGGAACAAAACAGGAAATGCAGGAGTATTACACCATCGGCACTCCCCTTTTCGCGCAGACTCCCTCTGATATTGCCTCGTTTATAATTAACTGAATCACTGTTTCGCTGCTAACGCAGCGACCGGAGGCTCTGCCTCCGGACTCCGCAGCCTTTGAAAAGGCTGGCGAAACTTTTAACTCCGGTTTTCTTTTTATAATCATATACTATAACAGCTCAAAGCATTAACTTACTGTTTCATGCCTTGAGCTGTTTTTTCATAGTTTTAATATAATGCGTACCAAAAACTATATCCCAACCACCGAATCAAGATACGCTTTTATCTCATCCGAGGATGTCATTTTCATGACGGTTTCCGTTATTTTGTCTGCACTGTCTTTTGTATATCCCGAAAGCTCTTTTCTTATAGGGAGAACAGATGAAGGACTTACACTGAACCCATCCAGTCCGAATGAAATAAGCAGCGGGGTCATGCGTGGATCGGCAGCTGCTTCACCGCACATTTCCACAGGTATTCCTGCATTCTTTGCAGATTTTATAATGTGTCTTATGCTGCGCAGTACGGAAGGCTTGAATACGGAATAAAGATACGAAACATCCGAATTGCCTCTGTCGGCAGCCATTGTATATTGTATAAGGTCATTTGTACCAATACTGAAAAAGTCTGCTCTTTCTGCCAGCAGATCAGCGATCAGGCAGGCTGACGGCGTTTCGATCATTACACCTGTCCGGATATCTTTTTTGTAAGCTATTCCCTTTGCGTCAAACTCGGACATTATCTGCTTGGTCATAGTTTTGACAAATTCAAGCTCTGACAGATCGGCTATCATTGGCACAAGTATTTTTATATTCCCGAATGCAGACGCTCTGAGTATCGCCCTTAACTGAACCCTCAGAACATCAGGATTTTTCATACAGTATCTTACTGCCCTTAGTCCGAGAAAGGGATTGTCCTCTTCTTTTATTTCAAGATAAGGTACGTCCTTATCTCCTCCGATATCAAGAGTGCGTATAACAACAGTCCTGTCCTGCATTTTAAGCGCAGCAGAACGGTATACTTCAAACTGTTCATCCTCTGTAGGAGATTTTTTCCTGTCCATAAACATAAACTCAGTCCTGAACAGTCCTATTCCTTCTCCCTCGCCTACAGCTATCTTATCCAGATTATTTGAATTTCCCACATTGCAAAGTATTGCATATTTTTTGCCGTCCGCGCTTACGGAAGGCTTACCCCTGTAGTTTCTGAGCAGTTCATTTCTCTCGTCATAATGCTGCTTCTTTTCACGACAGACTGCCATAGTTTTCTCATCGGGAGAAAGTATTATCTCACCCGTATGCCCGTCAAGTACAGCCGACTGACCATTATGTACAAGCTGCATTATGCCCTTTGCTCCCAGAACAGCGGGTATCTCGCAGGCTCTTGCAATAATGGCACAATGGGAAGTCTCCCCGCCCTTTTCGGTGATAAAGCCTGCAATATTCTTTTTATCCATACCTGCCGTCATGCTGGGAGTTATCTCCTTTGCGCAGAGTATGGTATCAGGCGGCAGATCGTCGAGTTTCAGTTCGTCCATTCCCAGAAGATGCTTTATTAAACGGGTCTTCAGGTCTTCCATATCGGCAGCCCTCTGACGGGTAAGCTCGTCATCTCTGGCAGAAAACACACTGATAAACATATTGCATATCTGCTCAACGGCAGATTCCGCACATTCGCCGTTTCTTATCAGCTTTTCAATCTCGGAAGTCAGCACCGGGTCTTTCAGTATCAGAATATGTCCGCGCAGTATTTCGGCTTCCTTTGTTCCTGCTTCGCTTTCAAGCTTATCAGCAAGCTCCCGAGTAGCTCTGACAAAACCATCAACTGCTTCCATAAGCCTTGCAATTTCCTTTTCGGTATCACGTACCCTGCGTCTTTCATAGACTACCCGTTGTTCCTTGACTATTCTTACCGTACCGATACCTATTCCGCCCGAAACTCCTGTTCCCTTGATCATAGCATCAGGCTCCTTCAAATCCGCTTTCGATCAGTTCGACTGCTTTGTTTATGGCATCAAGCTCATCAACTCCGTTACATTCGATATCAATCTCGCTTCCGCACTTGATACACGCTGTAAGTATGCTGAGAAGGCTCTTGCCGTTGACCTTTGCGCCCTTGAAATAGATAAAAACATCGCATTTGAACTTATCCATTTCCTGAGCAAACACCCCTGCGGGGCGAAGATGAAGACCTTCGGGATTAATCACAACAATTTTATGTCTGACCATATTTTTTCTCCTTTTTCCTCTGCTTTCAAGCAGACCGTGCCGCAAAATCCTTTTTCATTCAATGCTTTTCAGATCAAATTGATCGTCATTATCATTTTTCAATTACATACAATTTATTATACTACATTTTTTTATGAATTAAAATAGTTTTTTCTCCAATTTTTCTGATTTGTATAAAGATTTTGACCCTTATATTCAAAAACAAGTATAAAAGATATTGCAAAAAAGGATAAAATGGTTTAAAATAGAAACATGATTATCGGAAATCGGTCATCTGATATCCGATATAATTCTCAATAACGACCTGACGGAGGTTTTTTTATGGCTACCAAGTTTGAACAGATCGCCGGAAATGACGAGATATTTAATAACAAAGAATATCAGACCGACGCAATTATTTTCAATTCTATCGAATCTGCACGTACAGCACCTAACTGCAAGATATTCTCGGATCACAAAAATGTCATCATACTGTTTTCAAATAACAGTCCCCGCATCTGGCTGTGGACATCGGGCACCATCAAGGACGACACTAACAAGCTTATAGACATCTGCCGTTTCCTGCGTGACAGCAATATCCCGAAAGCCGAAATATACCTTAAAGAAGAAGTGTCCACCACTTTTTCCGATCTGTATGCGCTGACAACTCTTGAGATTAACTACAGCGTGAAGGACGAATTTTCTTTGGCAGTTTATATTTACAACAAAAAAGACGAAGCTGCTCTTCCTGTTCTGGACGAAGGGGAAGAGATAATACACATTGATAAGAACAATGAAGCTCACAGAAAGCTTGTTGTTGATTTCTATGAACAGCTCAAAGAGGAATTCCGCTGGACCGATAAATTTGAACGCAAGGTAAACGAATATCTTGACATGGATTTTTATGCCCTCGTAAAAGACGGCAGAATGGTTGCTAACGCTGTTATAGGCGGAAAAACCGAGCAATATCTCCGCATAAAGTCTGTTGCTGTTCTTAAAGATGAACGCCGAAAAGGCTTCGGCTTCAAGATGTGTCTGTTTGCGCTGAATAAAATAAGAGAAAAGGGGCTGACTCCTATTCTTTATACTCACGTAGGCAATAAATCTGCCGTTGCTCTCTGGGGCAAATCCGGATTCAGCGTGAAGGACAAGCTTTATCTTCTCAAGATAGAAAACAATGACTGAGGACTCTCCCGTTTTTTCACTCCCACCGCAGCATATCACAAAACCTTGGTTTTAAGCAAAAAATGAGCTGATCGATCTTGTGTCAGCTCATTTATTTTATTTTCGGCAGTGCAAGGATTTGTAAGGATAAAAAGCTTATATAGTGAGATTTTACAAACTATCGGTGTCATTGTTGCCATCGCCGGTTTTATTATCAATGCGATAAAAATCAACCACGATATAAAAAAGAAGTAACCGCTCTGTCTGCCTGTTAGAGCGGCTACTTTTTAAGTAACAACTTTAAAGGGGACTGCCGTAACTGGCTGATCTCCTTGTTTCTGTCTATATTATAGTTCTTTTTTACCGATTTGTCAATTATATTTAACCGGGTTTTATGACCTATATTGCTGAATTACTGAATTTTTACGTTATCTTTCCAAAAACTCTTGCATTATTAAAAAGCCTGTGATATAATTATAGTGTTGTTTACGTGCCGGTGTGGCGAAATCGGCAGACGCAAGGGACTTAAAATCCCTCGGTAGTTAATACCGTACCGGTTCAAGTCCGGTCACCGGCATATTTTTGAGTGTTCATAACAGTTTCGGGTTATGAACACTCATATTTTAACCCAAATGGGCAATTCATCCCCCACCTTTAAGCGAAGCGTAGGTGGGGGATGAATTGCCCGTCAGCCGTAAGGCTGACTTGTTATTGCTTGACATAAAAAATAAAAAATGTTATAATAAATTCAGATAAAATCGGAATGAGCCTGTATTACAATAGAGCGAAAACCAA
>CACWRT010000031.1 GCA_902763365.1 uncultured Ruminococcus sp. | reverse complement strand
CGGCAGGCACTATATCGCACAGCGCATCAATAAGTCCTTTATTGAACTCAAACAATGCTTCGGCAGCACCTTCAAGAGTTCTGCCGTATTTTTCATAAGCAACCTCCTTGATATAGTCAGGAATATAATCCAGTTTTGGATCAAGACCAGCTACAGTGGGATTTTGCTTTTCGGTAATATTTTTTATAAGTCTGTCAAATGACATTTTCGTTTCCTCCGTTATATAGTTTTAAGATCATCCGGCACATTCGTCTTTATATACTATTCTTCCGCCGCATATGGTCATTTTCACTTTTGCTGCCATAGTGAGTCCCTTAAAGGGTGTATTCTTTGATTTGCCGTGAAGCTTTTCGGGATCTACGATCCACTCTTCTTCCTTGAATAAGAACAAATCGGCAGGCGCGCCTGTATACATTGTTCCTGCCTGTATTCCCAGAATATCCGCTGCGTTGCATGACATTTTTCTGATAAGCTCAGACTCAGTCATGATGCCGCTCTTAACAAGCGCTGTATATGCAGCAGCAAAAGATGTTTCCATGCCTATTGCTCCGTTAGGCGCAGATACAAAGTCAGCCTTTTCTTCAGGCGTATGTGGTGCATGATCTGTTGCTATAGCATCTATAGTTCCGTCCTTCAGCGCTTCTATCATAGCAAGCCTGTCTTCCTCTGTCCTCAGCGGCGGATTCATTCTGTAATCCGCATCTCTTTTCAGAAGCTCATCCTGAGTAAGCATCAGATAATGAGGCGCTGTTTCCGCAGTTACTTGTACTCCTGCTTTTTTTGCCTCTCTTATCATTGCGGCAGATGTTCGTGTGCTGACGTGACAAATGTGTATCGGAAGATCATAAGCACGGGCAAGAGCGATCTCTCTTGCCGTACCTGCATCCTCTGCTGCCGCAGGCATACCCTTTACACCAAGTTCCTCTGAAATTCTTCCCTCATTTACTTTGCCGCCGGCAAGATAAGGATCTTCACAGTGGGCAGTTACAGGCACTCCAAGCTCGGATGCTTTTTTCATTGCAGCGACCATTATAGACGTATCAAGAACAGGACGGCCGTCATCCGACAATGCGTCTATGCCTGCCTCATAAAGCGCGTCAATATCCGTTGCTTCATGACCCTCAAGACCTTTTGTGATCGAGCCGACTACATATACATGAGCGTCTGCATCCTTTGCCTTTTCCTTGATATATCTGACAGTTTCGGGACTATCAACAGTAGGCACTGTATTCGGCATTGCAAGCAGGCTTGTAACTCCGCCTGCTGCTGCTGCCCTGCATCCGGTAATAATGTCTTCCTTATCTGTCTGACCCGGATCTCTGAGATGCACATGGAGATCAACAAGTCCGGGCGCTGCCTTGAGACCCGAACCGTTTATTATCTCAACATTCCCCTCTGCCGTTTCGGGATCGGCAAAAACACCGTTTTTGATAAAAATATCTCCAACTCCCTCGGTATTGTTATCAGGATCAATTATATAAACATTTTTTATAAGTATATCTGCCATCATTTACCTCCTGTCATTCTTCGTCTTCTGCTGCGGTAAATAGCTTTCCGAATGATTTTTTAAGCTTTGTACCTATTCCCTCATTCGGTCTGACCTCAAGATCCTTCAACGGTATTTCACCCGAACCCGGTGCGAACGGATCAAGGGTATTATCCTCACTGTCTTCGCTGTAAAATTCTATCTTATCTTCCTGCTTAACTTTCTTTCTGTTTACCTTTTTGGTAACAGGTTTAGCTTTCTCAGAAATTACAGAAGTTGTCTTTACAGGAACATCTTCCACGGGCTGTATTTCTTCGGGTATTAATTCTTCCGTTCCGGGCATTTGCTCTTGTCCGCTGAGAATTTTTTCCATTTTCTTGTTATATTCGTCAGCATTTACGCTTTCAAGACTAGGTATCACTGTCAGATATCCCTTTTTCGGTGTAATGGGCATATATTTGCTGACAGATGCGTGTTCAAATCTTATACCGGAATCACGTTCAAAATTATACTTCGGCTTGATCTCTTCCGGTTTACTTACATTCTTGATGTTCACTTCTTCTGTATCTTTACTATTATTCTCAGCCGTCTTTGACGATGCTGAGGTATCGGCCGACTCGGACTTTTCGGGCTCGGTAGCTGCTGATTCAGTCGGCTCGGACTTTTCGGGCTCGGTAACTGCTGTTTCAGCAGGCTCGGTCTTTTCGGGCTTGGCAGCTGCTGTTTCAGCAGGCTCGGACTTTTCGGGCTCGACAACTGCTGTTTCAGCAGGCTCGGTCTTTTCGGGCTCGGTAGCTGCTGTTTCAGTCGGCTCGGTCTTTACATTATCAATTTCAAGTTTTAAATTCGTAGAAGCCGCTGCTTCTGCAACACCTTCGGCTGTTTTTGCAGCTGTTATTCCTTCTGCCGCTGTAATTACTGCTGCCGCTCCGGCTGCCGTCAGAGCCTCTGTACCCTGTGTCAATGAATTATTATTCTTGTTTTTCTTTTTCTTGCGGTTCTTTTTGCCTCTTTTCTTTTTTGAGGACTGTTCTTCAGCAGGCTTACCCTGCTTTTCATCTGCTGGCGAGACCATGGACGGGATTACATCTGATGGTTTTTCTGCCTCTTGAAGTGAAGATACCTCATTCCGAGGCTTTTCGTAGATAACCTCTGCATGATTATCAAACAAACCTGTACCTTCGGCCTTAACGCCAAGCACTACATCATCAACAGCTGCAATATTGGCGGCTGTTCTTTCCTCTTTTGCCTTCAATTCGGCATTGCCGTCCTTTATTTCTACCGGCACATTCTCTCCCTGCATATTGCTTAGAGAGTCAATTACTATATTTCCGTTTTCATTTTTTGAAATACCTATTTCAAGCTTCCGCGGTTCAGAAGAAATATCTGAATCAATCTTATTCTCTATTTCCTCTGTTTTCTCTGTTTCAGATTGGGCTTGTACCTCTTCATTCCGGACAGTATCCGAAGTAGTTTCTTCATTGATTTCATCAGAAGGTACATCAGGTACATTATGTCTGAGTTTTTCCTTCAGACGTTCAAAAAAGCCAAGATTTTCTTTATCCTCATGACCGGATTCTACAGTGCCTGTCTCATAGATACTGTCTGTTTCACCCGCATCAAATATTTTATTTCTAAGTCTGCGCAAAAAAGACGGTGATGATCTCTTCTGAGAAACATCATCAGATACATCATCATGCTCCTCTTCATTATGTACTTCCTCTGTATTTTGTACAGGTTCATCCTCTTCCTGTTCTTCAGGCAGAAGTTCCACTTTTCCGGGCTTCTCTACATATTCCGTTAGTTCTTCCGACTCTTCGGGAGCATTTATGTATGCTTCTATATTCCTGTCCTCTTCCTGTTCTGTTTCATCGGAAGCATTGTCTTTTTCCGGTACAGTTTCTTCATCGGTATTTTCAATTTCACCGGCTGCTTCTGCTGTTTCGCTATTATCGGACAAAACAACTTTTTCTGAGATGATATCTTGTTCTTTCTGTATCTGAGAAGCTTCATCCTGCTCAGGTTCGTCAGTAGACTCCGGGGCTTCTGTTGCAGTTGCAGCTTCATCATCACGTTCTGCATCATTTCTCTCATCCGAAACAACGACCTCTTCATGATCATTCACGGAAGGTATATCGGAAGTTGCTTCTTCTCCCTTATTTTCGGATTCTCGGTCAAACTCCGGTTCAAGCGGAAGTGCATTATCATCCGAATCGTTGTCAAGAAAATCCTCGATGGTTGAATTTTCATCTACAGATTCTACTGCATCCTTCTCTGAAACCTCTTTTACTGTGGGAAACACAAAACCATCAAGATCAGGAATATCATTGACAGCAGATTCATCCTGCTGTTCGGATGCTACTTCAGAAACTGAAACATTTTCAGTCTGCGGTAACGTAACATCCGCTCTTCCTAAGTATATATCCTTGGGTTCATCATGACTGAAAGAATATATATCAAGCCCCGACTCATTGAGATCCTCTTTCTCATTTTCGTCGAGCTTTGGAATAAAATGCGATGTTTGCTGTTCTATTTTAAGCAGCACCTCTGTCTGAGGTACGCCGTCGTCAAGGTATGCTAAATTTTTGTCATTATATTCCTGTTTGCTGGGACCTTTCATATTTGAAGGATCATTCTCGGGACGAAGAGTGCTTGCGGTTATCATTGGGGCAATGTTAAGATCACCTACCGGTTTGACCTCTGCCAAAGCCGCCGTAGATGCCGTTGCATCAGCTTCAGCGGGACGCATCCTTCCAAAACGTTTTTCAAAATTCGATACTTCATTCTTTACCGGAGTACTCTGCTGAGAAATTGTTTTTTTTACATCCGGTTCAGCCGCTGCCTGTGTACGGTTTTTACCAAATCTTCTTTCATATTCTGAAACAGGTTTTACAGGTTCGGATGATTCTGCCGAATCGGACTTTGATGTGTCGGTTACATTATTTTTCCTCTCAGATTCGTCAGTATTTTCAGTTTTTTGTTCTGTCGGTTTTTTCCTGTCAAGAACAGATTCACCTATCTGGGTTATTGAAGTTTTAGGCTTCGGAGCGCTTTCTGCAAAAACGACTGCATCATCTTTAGCAGCCTGCTGTTTTGCTTTCTCTTCCGCCATTTTCTTAGCCTGTTCATTTATAATGGAAAACTTTGCTATTTCTGAGGTTACAGACAAAGCAGGCTGAGTTACTGCTTCCGCCTTTCCGACAGGAGTGTATGGATTTTTCGGTATAGATATCTCGCCTGTGGAATTTTTGGCTGCTGCAGAAGTCGGATTCTTACTCTGGGCAGCTTTTTTCGTGCTTGAGTAAAGCACCTTTTCTTCCTTGTTTTCATTTTTTACAGACTGTTTAGGTTCAGGCTTTTTCTCATCTTCATCGTCATACAGATCGTCATCTTCATCCCTGCGGCGTCTCAGCTTTTCATAGGAAACTCCCTTTTCACGCGCTACAGTTTCCTTTCGTTTTATTGCGACCACAATTATTCCCGCAAGTGCTGCTGCCGCAATAATGGACGCTGCGATTATAAACAGATATCTTCTGTCAAGATCCTGAATTGACATATTGCCGATATTCTGTTCCTTCTCTTCAGCAGGCGCATCCTTGATATTGTCAAAGAAAACACTGCTCATAACTTTATTGTGGAACATTGCTCTCATATCATTTGTGATAGGAGTATCCTTTACCTGCAAAGTGATTATTATATTCGCATCGTTAATAACAGTATACTGCTGTATGCCATAGATCTTGCTTCCGTTTTCATCATCATATTCCATATTGACGGTAAGGAAAAGAACATTGTTGAACCTGTTCTGCGCACATCCTTTTGCATACTTATTGCTCAGAAGGTTATCTATTATCTTTTGTATCTGCTTATCATCAAGCAAGGAAAGATTACCTATTCTTGTTGTATTCTTGTTTTTGACATAAGTTACTGTAATATCATATGAATAGTCGTCGGCAAATGCCTTGATAACCGAATCCGATTTCAGCAGCATATCCTCTGCTTCATCTTTTTTTATTCCCAGCTTCTGCAAAACAGGGTCATCAGGTGCCATTCCCCGCTTCAGGATATTCATATCCTTTGGTATATCAATGAACATATCCACATTTGTAAGATTATATGTAGACGTTTCAAGCTTGTCAATATCTATTTTTCGTGAAGCAAGGCTTCCTGACGGAACTGTTGTTTCTGCCCTGGATACAGTGTTATCAGCCGCACTTTTTTCACTCTGTACAGAGCTTTCAGCTTTTGAGCTCTCCTGATCAGAGCTTTCGCTTTCAGAGCTGTCGGAATTCTGCTGTGAGCCGGTTTCGGAATCTTCCTGAGTTTCCTCAGAAAACTCATCCTCCGTTGTTTCATCGGCAGAGTATTGTGTATCATCCTGATACAGATCATCACTGCTGCTGTCCTCATCAGTGGGTTCATTATAGTAATCGTTATCTTCGTCTATTGAAATATCCGACTGCACCGTATCATACGTATCATCGTCATATTCCTCGGCAAATGCCTTTGACGATGATACGGACAGAAGTATCAATGCAGCAGCTATTACTACAGCAAGTCTTTTCATTGAACGACCCCCATTTATCAGTTAAAAAAACGGCACTGCGGCTTTAACGGATAAATCCGTTTCAGACTCCCGCCGTTATAGGGACACTTACAGCATAAAACCTTTATCATTATAAAAATGCTGTTTTTTGTAATATGCTATCCCTAATATACCTTTACATATATAGTTAATTATACTTTAATTCTTCTCAAATTACAAGTATAATCTTACAATTGGTTCAATAAATATATATTACAGAATGATCACTGTCAATTTTATTTTAAACGGAGGAATATAACTTGAATAACATCAACAATCTCCCCTCAGCCCTGGGGAAATGGATAAACACAGAATTATATAATGCCCAGCTGTACAGAGTACTTTCAAAATCGGCTCCTGACGACAGAAGCAGGCACATTCTTGAAGAATTTTCTGATGACAGCCGGGATACAGCCGAAACAATGATGAAAGCCTATAAAAACATGACCGGCTATAAATTCATTCCCAAGCCGTTACCCTTGAAAGAAAACGGTTCATACCGTTCTGTGATAAGAGGACGCATAGGCGACGAAGTACGCCTTTCAAAAATGTACAGAAATGCCTATATGAATATACAGGGCAATTACACTCTGAGAAGGATTGTTTTCTCTGCCTATCACAATGCGCTTGAACACGCTGTAACACTTCTTGAACTCATGTCAGGAAGCTGAAAGTGTAAAAAACTTCGTCCGCACCAATCAAGACTGCTGCGGACGAAGTATTTTAATACATACTATTTTACAGTGATCTCTTTTATAATACCGCTGCTGTCAGTCAGCAATACCCCCTTCTTTCCTGTGAAAACGTAGCCATTCTCCTTTTTTTCGGCTTCAAAGCTTTCAGGAACTGAAACTGCTTCTTCTGCCGCTGCGGACAGCTTCACCGGAAAAGAATCGGCTTCAAGAAATCCTTCGGAATTCCGGCAGATAAGACTGCCGAAAGAAACTGAAAACTTACCGTTATTTTTTGAAAAAGTCATGCCCTTTACATTTTCGGGGCTGTTGAACGTCACCGACTGCAATTCATTGGCGGGCAGCCGTATATTGCAGCTATATGTTTCATCACCCTGTCTGACAATACAGCTTCCGTCAGAACCGAAAGCAGGTACAGGCAAAACTTCTTCTTCGCTGCAGGATGAAGCTGTAACAGATGCCGCAAAAACTAACAAAACAACAAATAACTTCTTCAACAGATCACCTCTCGGAATAATTCGGATCAAAGCACATTCTGAATCTCTTTTATCATATCACCCGGAAGCATTGTGCGGGCAGAAAACTTTTCAAGGCATTTGTCTCCCAACACTCCATGATAGTATACTGCGCTTATTGCAGCCTCATCAGGATTCATTCCCTGTGAGAGGAAGGACGCCATCATTCCCGCAAGAACATCTCCGCTGCCGCCTTTTGCCATTCCGTTATTTCCGGTGAGATTAACATATACATTCCCGTCAGGCAAAGCTATTATAGTATTTGCACCCTTGAGTACGACTGTTACTCCATATTCGGATGCAAAATCTCTCGCTGTGCGATAACGGCTTTTCTGAACCTCGATAGTAGTTTTTCCTGTAAGCCTTGCCATTTCTCCGGGATGAGGAGTGATTATTACAGGCGCCATTGCCGTACGAAGTATTGTCGGATCAGCTGTAATGGCATTTATACCGTCAGCATCAAGTACCATAGGCTTTGTAGTTACAGAAATAATCGCACCCACAAGTTCTGCGATATCATCTCCCTGTCCGAGCCCGCAGCCCATAAGAATGGCAGTACAGTTACTCATTATCTCGAACTGGAGAGAATCAAAGGAGTTTATGCTTATAAGTCCATGAGCAGACTGCTCTAAAGGCATGAATACTGCCTCGGTAAGCTTAACTGCCGCAATAGGATATATTTTCTCCGGCAGAGCAACTTTTAGTATACCGACTCCGCTGCGAAGGGCTGCCTCGCCCGATAAAACCGCTGCGCCTGCCATACCATAGCTTCCGCAGATAGAAAGAAGTGTTCCGTTTGTTCCTTTATGGGCAGATTTTTTTGTCTGTTTCAGAGGATGTTTTTCAAGAAATTCATCTGTAGTACGCATGGCATAGGTACAGGTATCAATTATTATCTTAGGTATACCAACCTTTGACACAGAAACCTCTCCGCAGTAATCCATGGACGGGTAAAGTACATGAGCAGGCTTCAAAGCAGTAAAAGTAACTGTATAATCTGCATGGAAACATTCTCCCGGCACCTCACCGGTATCGCAGACAATACCGCTGGGAATATCAACGGAAATTTTCACTGCTTTACTGCGGTTAGAAAACACTACAAGCTCTGTGCAGTAGGGATCAAGTACATCCTTGAACCCTATTCCATATATGGCATCAATTATTATATCCGAATTGCTTATGATCTCTGCACAATCCTCACGGTTTTCCTGATGATCAATTACATTGACCTTATCCGGAAGAATATTATAATTGAGCTTTGCAAGGTCGCTCTGAGGATCTCCCTGAGCAAGTATGACTGTTACGTCACACATCATTGAAAGAAACCTTGCTATAACAAGACCATCTCCGCCGTTATTCCCTTTTCCGCACAAAACGGTAACATTTCTCAGCTTATCCCTTGCTATTATCTTTGCCGCAAGCTCAGCTACTGCTGCGCCTGCCTGTTCCATAAGAGTTGCAAGAGAAGTGCCCCGGCGCTGAGCAGCCCGCTCAATATTTTTTATCTCTCCACTTTCAACTACTATCATTATTTGTCACCTCATCAGATCTTTATTTGATTATATTCATAACGTACATTTTTTAGTACGATAATATACAGATATTTATTTGTCTACTCTGTTACAGTCACTTGTATTACTTTATCCACAGATTTTCCCGTTGCATCATTTACTATCATGTTCACGTCATAAACTCCTGCTGCCGGAGGCATCCAATCTTTTAATGCCGTTTTGCTGAATCCTTCACCAAGGTCGTTCCATTCTTCCTCGCCGGACTTTTTATAGTAAAATGCAAAAGTATAAGGCTGTTTTCCTCCTACAGCCCGTCCTATAAGGGTTACGATCTCCCCGGTGGGTATTGTTCCGCTGTCGGGGGTTGATACGTTTGTCAGCTCCATTTCCTTAACAACAGTTATCTTGAAAAGTCTTTCATCCCGGGCGCCGCTGCTGTCATGGACTACGATACGTGCATCATATTCTCCTGTCCTTACAGGTTCAAAGAAGGAAGAATCCTTTTCCACATTCTCAGCTAATATCTCCCACTTTGTATTCTGTGTATATTTAAAATAATAGGAATATGTATATTCTCCTGTTCCTCCCATACCAAAGCCAAGCATTCGGACCTTATTCCCAAGCTGTATCGTTTCACTGATCACCATTGATTTATTGGTAAGGGGTATTAATATTGAGGTTTCACTTGAGGATTCAGCGGCTTTTGATGAGGATACGCTGACGGGCTCATTTTCCTCCGGCTTACCCGCAAAGGCACCTGAGGCTGATAAAACAATTACCCCTGCTGCAATAACAACTCCAAACACTGCAATAATAACAGCAGGCAATTTACTTTTCTTTTTTACAGGGTGATAAGCTTCTTCTATGCTTTTATCAAAAGCCTCAAGCAGTTCATTTATATTCTGAATTCTGTCAGTATATACTACTGCAAGACCTTTCATAAGTACTTTTTCAAAACCCGGAGATACATCACAGCCAATCTCAGACGGCAGCATAAGAGTATCGTTATGTGCCCTTTCTATCGACTCTTCGGGAGTTTTTCCGGTTATACAACGATACATTGTAGCGCAAAGCGCATACACATCTGTCCAAGGTCCCTGTTCACCTTTAAGTCTGTACTGTTCTTCGGGAGCATATCCGGGTTTGAGGGTAGCAGATATACTTCTTGTGGCATTTGATTCAGTATTTCTGAATGCACCGAAATCAATAAGCTTTATCTTTCCTTCGACCATCATTATATTGGACGGACTTATATCACGATGTATTATGCCTTCCTTATGCACCTTCTCAAGAGAAATCATTACCGGACGCATTATATCAAGCATCTGGTCGGGTGTCAGAGTTCCGTTTTTCTTCAGGTGTTCACTCAGTGTTACTCCATCAAGATATTCCATTACGATATATGCTGTATTATTGCACTCAAAAAAGTCCATAACACCGACTATTCCTGCTTCGCCGGAGAATTTCGCAAGAGTCTTTGCTTCATCAAGAAATTTATACTTTCCTCTCCCGAAAAAAGCATTTTCACTTGGCAGTACCGTAATTGCCGTATTCATCGCATGGTTTCTGCTTACCATACCGAAAGGATAATATTCTTTTATCGCAACAAGCCTGTCAAGAACAAAATCTCTGCCTATATAGGTTATACCGAATCCGCCTTGTCCCAGCGGGAGTCCGACAAAATATTTACCGTTAAGCACTGTCCCGGGAAGCAGTATCTGTTCAGGAACGTCTGCTTTTTGCTCTTTACCGCAGTGATTGCATAATCTATTATCAGGGATCATTTCCCTCATACAATGAATACAATATTGTTTCATTTATAACACCTTCAAATTTCTATCGGCTTAACCAATCACTTATTTTATCCTTTACATTGTTCTTGACATTCTCTATAAGTCCTGATATAGCTTCTTTGCCTTCTTTTGAAGTCACATACTCCATTCCTGCTTTAAGTGCTTCACCTGTAAGACTATTTGTTTTCACAGTCAATGCGCTGTCTTTTGCAGAAGCCTCTTCAATACCTAAATTGATACCGCTTGTATTTGGTATTTCAATAGTATAATTTGCAGTAAACTCCACATTTGAACCATACTCATCTATGTAACGAACCTTTTTATTATCATGCAGTATTTTTTCAAGTACATTATTGAGGGTACTCTGGGATAACTCCAGTTCACCAACAACAGCGTCGGTAAGACTCAGCTTCACTATATTATCATCTTCATCTACAGTGAAATCAGCTTTGCATCTTATAGCAAACCCGAACCCTTTGTGAAAAGCATGGGCATACACTTCGCAAGGCTCATCTTCATGAAAATATACCATTATATGATCCACACCGGAATTAGATCCGTCTGATTGTGTACAGAATTTTTTATTGAAATAGGTGTTAAGCTGCTTTTCGCTTATATCAAATTCTTTTCCGAAAAGACTGCCTTTTATTGCTGTCAGAGTTATCCCGTCATCAGGGTCTGTAAGTGTGTATTTATCTTTTATATTATCCTGAGTTATCTTATGATAAATCACACCAAAAGCTATACCCGTCGAAACAAGAATAACTATTATAACAGCGATAATTATTTTTCCTGCTTTTCCCATTTATTTCTTCCTTTCCTAATTAATAAACTGATCATTTAAGTTCAGCTACAGTGACTCCCGAATCTCCTTCTCCGAAGGTTCCGAGGCGGAATGTACGTATACTTTTATGGGTTTTAAGATGCTGCTGTATTTCTTTGCGAAGCACGCCTGTTCCTTTTCCGTGTATTATGGTAAGCTGATGAAGTCCCTGCAAAACAGCGCTGTCTATTGCCCTGTCAACATCCAGTATAGCATCCAGAACAGTCTGTCCTCTCACATCAACTTCGGTCACTGCGCTCTGTCTTGTATCACGTCTTATGGTACGTGAAGCGCTGCGTTTCGGCACTTTCACCTTTTCCTGTTTTAGCAGACGTATATTATCAAGCTTAACTCTGGTTTTCATTATTCCTGCCTGTACAAGAACGCTGTCTTTTCCTGTTTCAAGAACTGTTCCCTCTTTATCTATATCAAAGATAAGCACTCTGTCTCCCTTCTCAAGCGGCCGGGGAAGAACATAATCTTCATTTGAACGTTTGTCAACAGGATCGGCAGAATTTTCAAGCTCTCTGATATCAGCCTTCAGCTTGCTTTTTTCCTCCGCAGATATCTCCTGCTTTTTGCGTATCTGCTCTATTTCATCGAGAACACTGTATACCTGAGTTCTTGCTTTTGCAACAATGTTTTCTGCCTGAGCTTTTGCCAGATCAAGCTGATCCTTCTTATCTTTTTCGGCTCTTTCCGTGATCATTTTAGCCTTTTCCAGTTCTTCACGGGCCTGTAATTTTAGCTCTTCGGCTTCCTTCAGTTTTTCTTCAAGTTCACTGCGGTTTTCCTCAAGCCGCTGTACCACACGCTCGAATTTTGTATTCTCAGCCGAAACAAGCTCCTGCGCCCTGTTTACGGTATATTTATCCATACCAAGTCTTTCCGATATTGCAAAAGCATTGGAGCGTCCCGGCATACCTATGAGCAGGCGATACGTAGGACGAAGAGTTGAAACATCAAATTCACAGCAGGCATTCTCCACTCCCTTTGTATCCAGCGCAAAGCTTTTAAGCTCCGCATAATGAGTTGTGGAAGCGATCCTTGCACCCTTTGAGCGAAGCTGCTCAAGTATGGCTGTAGCAAGAGCCGCACCTTCAACAGGATCAGTTCCTGCGCCAAGTTCGTCAATAAGGATAAGGCTTTTTTCATCCGCCTCGGACATAATGCGTATTATATTTGTCATATGAGCAGAAAATGTTGAAAGTGACTGTTCAATACTTTGCTCGTCACCAACATCTACCAGAATTCTGTCAAATACAGACAATTCACTGTTATCGGATGCGGGTATCATAAGTCCGCTCATTGCCATTGCAGACAACAGTCCAAGAGTCTTGAGTGTAACGGTTTTTCCTCCCGTATTAGGACCTGTTATAACAAGCGTGTCAAACTCTTTTCCAAGCCGGATATCAGTAGGCACTACTTTATCGGAATGTATAAGAGGATGCCTTGCTTTTTTAAGGTCAATTCTTCCCTCTGAGTTCATAACAGGCATACTTGCCTTCATCTTATAAGCAAGCTGTGCCTTTGCAAAAATAACATTAAGCTCTGTAAGTATGCGGTAGCTGTCTTTTATATTATCTCCGTATGCGCCTGCCTCGGCTGAAAGCTCCGCAAGTATTCTTTCAATTTCCGCCTGTTCCTTTGAACGAAGCACACGAATATCATTATTCGCCTCAACTACAGCCATAGGCTCAATAAAAACGGTTGAACCGCTTGAGGAGGTATCATGTACCAATCCGGGGACATTTGAACGGAATTCCGACTTTACGGGAATTACAAACCTTCCGCTTCTCATTGTCACTATACTGTCCTGAAGATACTTCTGCATTGTTGAAGAATGTATCAGCTTGTCAAGTCTTTCTCTTATTTTAGCTGACGACGCTGCGATCTTTTTTCTGATAGCAGAAAGCGCAGGAGAGGCATTGTCGGCTATTTCTTCTTCTGAAAGAATACATCCTGTTATCTTGCTTTCAAGATATTTATTCGGTACAAGTGCATTAAACCTCATATCAAGCACTGTACTGACATTACCGCTGCGGCTTCTCCACTCTGTAACAGTTCTTATGGTATGAAGAAGAGAAGCAATTCTGAGCAGTTCCAGAGTCGTAAGCACTGCCCCTGCCGAAGCGCGGCTAAGCGCTCCCGACATATTGTGCAGATTACCAAATGCAGGAGAACCGAATCTTGCCATAAGACTATGCGCATCAACTGTTTCCTGCAAAAGAGTATTTACTTCAAAAAGCCCATGTGAGGGCTCGGTTGACAGGGCAAGTTCTCTTGCATCAGCAAACGATGTCTGCTCCGCAAGCATTTCAAGTATCCTGTCATATTCTATTGCTTTTAAATTTTTATCCATGATCTATTCCTTTTTTTCCATATCACATATTTTTTTAAATATTTCCAAAGACTTAAATTGTTTTTCAGTTACCTTATACATATAATTCTCAGAAAGGTTGGCAAGCTCTGCTATACCGTTTTTGGATAATGAAAAAGAAAAAATCTTTTTATGTTCGCTCAGCAGTACTGTTCTTAATCCCCTCAGAGTTTCCTTATGGATTCTTGCAGTATTCTCAGCACTGCAGCAGTATGAGCACCAGAGGCAGGAATTATCATAATCAAAATAGAATTCATCCGCTTCATAAGCTCCGCATCCTCTGCAGGCCAGAACATCAGGCATATATCCGGCTATAGCCATAAGTCTGAGTTCAAATACAGCCTTAACAACAAGCAGAGGCTTCTTATCGTTATCAAGTACATACAAAGAATTAAGCATCAACCTGAGAAACTCTTCATCGCCGTCCTCTTCCATTACTATATATTTTACAAGCTCATTAAAGTAATATACAAGATACAGCTTTTCAAGAAATGCTGTTATTCCATAGAACATTTTCATCGTCATTGCATCATTGAGTCTATATCCGGACCTGCCCTTATAAAGAGTGAATGATGAATAGGAAAGAATAGAAGTAGCGGCAGCAAATCTTGCACTTTCAGCTTTATCGACCCCGATAAAGCAATTGACTATCCCTCTGTCCTCCGTCAGTATCGAGATAAGCTTCCTGTCGTTCGGCATAGTTTCCTCTGACACAACGATCCCAGTCACTTCTACAAGCATTATTTACCACATCATTTCTTTTTTCAATCGTACAGTTTTTTATACCGCGGTACATCAGATAATCTGTTACACTTCCGGTTTTACAGAACATATCCCATGCAGATAAATCATTCATTACTATCGTTCCTTTCACGATCGTTTATGATAATAGTATATGCAATGAGGCTTTTTATATTCTGTAACAGCTCATCAGAAATTATCGTGCCTTAACAGTCAGCGCGCTCTAAATCAAGTAAAATCTTTATCATCATATCCCAGACTTCTGAGTATATTATCTCTGTTCCGCCAGTCTTCCTTTACTTTCACCCATATTTTCAGATTAACTTTACATCCGAAAAATTTTTCCATATCCTGTCTTGCATAGCTTCCTATCTTTTTCAGCATAGAACCGCCTTTGCCGATTATTATGCCTTTATGGGAATTTCTCTCGCAGTATATGGTTGCGTCAATATCTATTATATCGGAATCTTCCCTTTCCTTCATCCTCTCCACAAATACAGCAGCGCCGTGGGGTATTTCCTTATCAAGGAGCCTGAGCAGCTTTTCACGTATCATTTCTGCCGCAAGCACTCTTTCGGGCTGATCAGTAAGCGTCTCCTCATCAAACATATATCCGCCCTCTGACGACAACGCTCTGAGCTCTTCTTTCAGGCTTTCGACCCCTTCGCCTGTCTGTGCGGAACAGGGAACTATTGCATTAAAATCATAAAGCTGCGAAAATTCCGAAATCTGAGCAGCAAGCCGGGTCTTATCTTTTATTGTATCAATTTTGTTTATTACCAGCACAGAAGGAAGCTCAAGAGCACGGAATTTTTCAGCAAACAATTTTTCTCCCTCTGTTATCTTAGTTCCCGCCTCAACGACGAGCATACATACATCAACCCCTGCCACAGACTCGTTTACGGAACGAAGCATATACTTGTCAAGGCTGTTTTTAGGTCTGTGCAGCCCCGGAGTATCTATAAATACAAGCTGCGTGTCACTTTCCGTCAGAACACCCATTATTCTTGTACGGGTCGTCTGAGGTTTTGAAGAAACTATTGCCACCTTCTGCCCCAACATTCTGTTAAGCAAAGACGATTTTCCTACATTCGGTCTTCCTACTATTGCCACAAAGGCACTTCTTTTTTCCATTTTCTTTTCCTTTCGTCAAAAGCGATCATATTATCGCAAATATAGTCACTGAATTCAGACGGACAATTTTCACACTGTCGCCCGAATCATACCTCTGATTATAGCTGTATTCACCTGTTGCTTTAAAAACTCTTATATTATTGCACATCTGTCCCTCTTTGCACAAAACGTCAACATATTCTTTTGAAACTTCCTTTCTTTTCAAATCTGAAAACTGATAAACAAACAGCTGATATCACTTATGCTTTTTTATCGGCAATCCAATAATATAAAGCAGCGACAATACAGACAACACTATAAGCCCTATAAAGTTAAGAATGTGAGTACTATAGAAATTATACATATTTTCAAAGCCTTCATATTTTCCAAAAAGAAATAAAGCAACACCTATTGAAATAACTGCAAGTATAAGCACTGCCCCGGCTGCCGTATCCTTAGCAGCTTTTATCAGGGGATTTTTTTCGCTGCTGACCTTATCGGCAAGGTTTTCCACAGCGGTATTCATAGCTTCCGCCGACATCACTCCTCCGATAGTAAGCAGAAGAAGGGCATATTCTTCCCTTGTAAATGCAAAAAAACGTGCAAAAATCAGAACATACAGCGCAGCCACCGTATGAATTCTCATGTTTCGCTCGTTTTTTATGCAATATATAATACCCTGAAAGGCATATGCGAAACCTTTTAGAAAGGATTTCATTGGTCTTCGTCCTTAATGACATAGCTTGAGGAACTGGGAAGACCGAGGAGAGTCATTACCTTTTCCTCTTTTTCTCTCATTCTGAGTCTTTGCAGACCGTTGTCCTCATGGTCATAACCAAGCAGATGAAGCATGGAATGTGCCGTGAGATAGCCCACCTCTCTCTGCAAGCTGTGTCCGAAACGCTCAGCCTGTTCTACAGCTGTTTCCATAGATATTACAATATCGCCAAGTATCTTTGCGCCTGTATTCGGATCGGTGTCATACTTGCCGTTTTCACCCATAGGGAAAGAAAGAACATCGGTCACGCTGTCCTTATTTCTGTAAATGGAATTCAGCTCTCTTATCTGCTTGTTATTTACAAGTGTAACACTGACCTCTACAGAACCGGGAAACTCTTCCATTTTAAGTACTGCATTGCAGCATCTTCTTATAAGCATCCTCAGACCTGTCGGGATCTTAACATCCTTTTGTTTATTTGTTATTATTACCTTGATCTTATCCATTTAAACCATACCTTTCCTGTTTTTTGTACTACAAGACATCACTGTCCGTTCCGTGTGCATATCTTGTTTTATCAGCAGAGCTTGACACTGCTGTATTATTTCCTTTTATCTCCGGGCCGTGCACCCGCTTTTTCATAAGCACGTATTATATCCTGCACCAATTTGTTTCTGACAACATCAGAAGCGTCAAAGCTGACAGTTTCTATACCGTCAATTCCGTTTAAAATCCTTACTGCATCTTTAAGTCCCGATCTTACTCCTCCCGGCAGATCAATCTGTGTGATATCACCTGTGATGACCATTTTAGAATTAAAACCGAGTCTTGTAAGGAACATTTTCATCTGTTCAGGCGTCGTATTCTGGGCTTCATCCAGAATAATAAAGCTATCATCGAGAGTTCTTCCTCTCATATATGCAAGAGGCGCAACTTCTATATTGCCTCTTTCAACATATTTCTGATACGTTTCTGCACCGAGCATATCAAACAATGCGTCGTACAAAGGGCGAAGGTAGGGATCCACCTTACTTTGAAGATCACCCGGCAGAAATCCCAGCTTTTCTCCTGCTTCTACTGCAGGTCTTGTCAGTATTATCCTGTTTATCTCCCTTGCCCTGAACGCCGTTACAGCCATAGCCACCGCAAGATAAGTCTTGCCAGTTCCTGCCGGACCTATCCCCAGTGTTATGGTATTGCCCGAAATCGCATTGCAGTATGCTTTCTGACCAAGTGTCTTAGGCTTTACAGGCTTGCCTCTTGAGGTGATACATATACAATCTCCTGCCAACTGTTCTATCTTATGTTCATTTCCCTCATTGACAAGTGACATACAGTATCTCACATTCTGTTCGCTCAGGGCTTCTCCCCTGTTCACAAGTGCAAGCAGACTTTCTATCACCTTCGAAGCCTTCGATACATTTTCCGCTTCTCCCGATACTTTCAGCTCGGAATCACGGCATACCACAGATACCATATATTCATTCTGTATCATTCTGATATTTTCATCAAAAGTACCGAACAACGCCACTGCCTGTTCCATTCTGTCAATATTAATGATCTGTTCAGTCATTCAACCACCTTATCGTTTTTTGCCACTAATAACCATAATATGATTAAGACAATTGTATCATTTATTGTAATATTGTGCTAAAATTTCTAAAAGTTTATAATTTTTTTCGATTTTTAACTATTATAACATAAAAATAGTAAAAAGTCACTATATTTTTTTTATTTTTTATACTTTTTTTATAAAATAATTTTTCAGGCAAAAAAATCCGCCCCAGGAAAGGGACGGATGTATACATTAGTTTGTGAACAGATCATTTTTCAGAGGGCGGCGGAAGCAGCTTTTTGTCGGACTTTATCATACGGTCAAATTCTTTTTTGTGACGGTATTTTATTATTGCAAAAAGGGCAACCGAACGCATTCCCACGAGTGTTGATATTGCGCCGAGAATAACACAGAGCCATCCCAAGACCGAATTATGCTCAAGATATATAAACATAAGACCGATAAGCATAACAGGAATACCCGTAGCAAGCGAAATAACTATAGACGACACTTTATATTTCAGCTTTCCGGCAGTAGTTCTTTCCTCATCCTCTGCTATTTCTTCGGGAGTTTTTGCCGCTCTTCGATTAAGGTTAGTCAAGGTATATATTCCTATAATAATAAAAGGCAGCGAAGCTAAAATTATAATAAATCCTATATATGTCATTGTTTTTGTGCGGACTTCTCCGGGGCTGTTCTTGCTGTAAAGCAGTGTAAGTTCATCTCCCACTTTCCACTGTTCTTCAAACTGACCGAGTGATATATCATTATATTCTTTTCCATCAATATTGTAGCTTACAAGAGTCACAACATGATCAGTACCCACAGCATCATCATCTGCAACTTTTTCAAAACCTGTAATGATTCCCACCGTCTGTTCTTCGCCGTACGACATGATCTGGAGAGTACTTACGGCAGTTCCTACCACTATCAGCACAATACCAATTATTATTAGCAATATCCTTGTGAATCTTCCAACATTGGATACAGGTTCCAATCTCATCAACCTCCCGATACCGAAACATTACTTGTTATTCTGTCAAACATTACAGTTTGTGACAGATCATTATAGTAGATCGCATATTGGTAATTACTGCCCGTTTCGTTCAAAGTATAATTATCTATTGTCTTTCTCGCATATCCGAGAGCTTTTTTATATTCATCCGATGACTCATATTTAATGGACAGTGCCCTTATGCCATCGGGAGAATCAAACTCTCTTATCAGTTCAATCATCTTATCGGCCGTACCTTCTCCCTCTTTCAGATACAGACCGTTGATCACATGGTAATTCAGATCAGTACTTTTACATTCGGGAATACCCAGTTCGGTAATCAGCGGGTCAACGCTTCTTCCGGTCATTATCATTGTATCATCAGTATTGAAAAAACCGTAATTCGCAGGGTTCGACATAATATCCCCCTTCTGAACATTATCGGCTGTAACATCCACCTGATAATATGAATCGTCTATCTTTAATATATTCCACGAATGATTCGTGTACAAAGCAGCAGTATTCCATGTCTGACTGCCGTACAAAGCCAGGCACTCAAATCCCATCTTTCTCATGAACCATTCAAAGGACTTGCTGAACCCTTCACATCTTCCCACATGGCGGCAAAGGGTTCCGTAGATTGATCCTGCATATTTGTCATCCTCTAAATATTGTGTATTCTGAAAGATGGTATCATATACTATCTTTTCGGTTTCGTAATCACTCTTACCCTCTGTTTTTTGTTTCATGATCTCAAGCTCTTTATCAAGCTTTTTTACAGCAGCTGAATACTCCTTTTTATCCATTATATACGAAAACTTCAGACCTGTAACTTTATCATCAGGTCCGTACTCGGGAAAGTAGTCGCCGTTTATCTGGATTATTTCTGGACAGTCATAATTCAGAAGTATCATAAGCAACGAAAGCTCTTTTTCGCTTGGCGGTGTATCGAACACCACACCTTCAGAAAAGGATGACACTGCCTTATACAGTTCAACAAACCTGTATTTTGCTTCATCATCAAGCTTTTTTACGAAATACTTTGTATCATAATCCTCTATTACAGCCAGATCCTCAGCCGTAGCTTTCTTAGGAACCGGTTCTGCCGATACTTCAGGAACCGGAGGAAGATCATTGGGGAGCTGTGAAATTTCAGCTGAAGGCCGGCTTAAAGAAGACTGTACACTGCTGACCTGTTCCGACGCAACAGAATTTCCGGTTACCATTACTTCATCATCTTTTCCGCATCCGGAGGCTATACCAAGACAAATCAGCAAAAGGATAAATACTATTATTCTGTTTTTCATTTCCTCACCCTTCCCATATATCATACTAAGTTTCCGATATTATACTATAAACTAATTCTCCTCTTCCTCATAACCTGTATATGTAGCGAAAGGATCCGCATAACTATCCATAACGTTATTGCTGAAAACATCACCTGCTGCATAATCTATCTGTTTATCATCAAGGCCCGTTTCAGCACCTGCGTTACCCATAAATCCTATATCATCCGGTTTTTCAAATTTTGGAGTATAACCGTGTATGTTACGTAATATTGTATTTACATTAAGAACAATTATGACAATGCAAAGAATAATAATAACTGTCAATATAACATAGACTGCCGTATGATCGGGATATATCAGTGTGGGATGGCAATAAGAAGGGTCTGACTTTTTATAGTATATATCTATCTTATCGCCCACATCAGTCTCATCAAGACGGGGATCATTTTCAGTCATTCTGACAGTAAAAGGAAACTCTCCGTCCGCAGTCTGGGCTGTAAATTCTATATCTATAAGATAGGTAACTCCGCTGTCATCAGTGAGTATCGTCTTGTTAAGACAGGAAGCCTCAGCCTGACCATAATCCTCCTTGAACATTTCATCCTGCCTCGAAGGGTCAGCAACAGCTATCAAAATTATAACACATACCAATGCAGCAACAGCCGCTGCAATAACGACTGCTATCGGCGGAATACGAAATTTTTTCTGTTCATCATTTGTTTTTTCCTGTGGCATTTTTGCCACTCCTTTCAATAAATTTTTGTCTTCTTTCCCTCAGTCTTTCAATAGACTGAGGATCCATTTTCTTCATACGTTCTTCTATATATTCTCTTCTGCTCTCTATCAGTTTTTCCAACTGCATTAGTCTGTCAGGATCATTTTTAAGCTCATTTTCAAGATACTGTTCTATCCTGTCAAGTATCTCATCCTCATCAAACATATTGACACGACCCCACAGAGTATGCTTTTCTGCATTTTCAAAATCGCTCTTTGTAATATTTTCACTGAAAAGCATCTCAACAAGCTCCTGTGCTATCCTGTCCTTATACGAACGGGCATTATCTCCGAATACCCATTCAAGCTCAGGCTGTATGCCCTTTGCGCGCCGGCTTATATGATGAGGTCTGCCGTCACTGCTTTCTTGAGCATCTTCTGTAGGATAAGGATAATGTATCCCCGAATCTCTCAGCGCAAGATCTGTTGTCATTCTTACTGCACCGCTCTCAAGCAGTCTTTCAGCTCCGAATTTTCTGAGACTGTCATTGACTTCACCTACGTGCTCGGTAATATAAAGGCTGATTCCCCGTTCTTTATAATCATCGTACATCATCATAAGCCGCTGTGCCGCAGTCATATCAATATTTCCGCAGGCTCCTGCATTTATTATGATGATCTTTGTATCGTTCCTGACAGCCTTTTCTATATCACTTTGCAGTGTATCTATATTTGCAAAAAATATGTTTCCGCCGAAACGGTAAATAAGCACATTTTTTATCGGTTTTGCTTCTCCGTTTCGAGCAAGTGAATAGAAGCTGTTTTCTTTTCCCTCTATAACGCCCAGAAACGCCCTCGGAGGAACAACCGCGCGTATGATCACAGCAACAAAGGAAAGAACTATGCCGATCATAACACCATATACAGTACCGAATATCATTACCGCGAGAAATGCGCCCATGAATATGTAAAACTCTGTTTTGCTGTGTCTGAAAAAATGTACTGCTTCTCTGAACTCACAAGCATTTATCAAAGCTGATACAACTATAGAGGTAAGCACCGGCACAGGAAGATACTTTATCATAGGTGCAGCAATATACAAAACAGCAAGCATTGAAAGACCCGCCGAAACGGAAAGCCACTGTGATTTTGCTCCGAACTGTCTTACAATACCCGTTCTTGATACGCTTGCATTTACGGGACAGCATCCACTGAACGCTGCGGCAAAATTTGCCGCGGAATATGCAAGTATTTCCCTGTTGTTATCAAGCTTATATCCGTCCTTCATTGCATTGCTGCCGCTTGCAAGAAGTGACTCGGCAAGTATCACGGCAGCCACGGAAAGAGATGAAAACAGATATTCACTTACCTGTGAAACCGAAGTAAAGCTTACAAGACCCGATAATCCGTGAAAACCGCTTTCAACATCAGGCAGCAGCTTTACTCCGAAGCTGCCAAGGTCGATAAAGTATCCTGCTGCAGCTGCACCTGCCATAATTATAACCGACATGGGTATTTTGGGAATATATTTTTTTGCGGTCGTAATAAGTGCGATCGAGAGTATACTCAGTCCGAAAGACAGAAAATGAAAGTCTCCTGACTGAGATATAATATGACTTATAAGTTCAGGAGCTTCACCTGTACCCGCAGTACCACCGAAAAGCTTAGGGAACTGCATAAGTATAATCGTCACACATATACCTGTAACAAATCCGCCCATAACGGACGAAGATATATATTTTACTACACGACCTGCTCTGAATATGCAAAACACAAGCAGCCACCCTGCAACGAACAGAGTCAGCGTAGGTACAGCTTCTGCCGCCTGCTCTGAGCCTTCCGCTATACCCATATCCGCAAGTATTCCACCTACAAGGGCAGCCGGAGCTGCATCCACACCGAATACAAAATCTCTTGTTGTTGTCAGAAAGCCGTATATTATTATTGTAAATACAGAGCCGTACAGACCGTACTGCATAGGCAGTCCTGCTATCTGCGCATATCCCATTGATATTGGGATAGATATAAGGGCAACAATGATACCTCCGAAGATATCCTTCATAAACTGTCCGAAGGTCCGGACCCTGAATTTACTTATTAAGAAAGAATCTGTTTTATCCAATTTATCGTCCTCTGTTTTTATACCTTCTGAAAACACCGTTTTCATCACGGTAATATGCAGTTCCTACAGGTGACTCCAGATATTCAATAATATCCGGATCATAGTTACAGATCGTATTGAGGCTGAAAATATCGGATCTTGAAACATCGTTCATATATTCCTCATCCTCATCGCCTGCGAAAAACCTCCAGCCGCTGTCGAACTTTTCATCATCAGGATATTCTCTGACCATAAAGCCGACTCTGCATCCGTCAACTGTTATTCTGTCGGTCGCATAGCATCCGTCAGCGCCGCTCCACTCTATCATTTTTTCAACGGAGCTTCTGGGCAGTGACCACTTTTTTTCTCCCGTAAAACCAATACACGTATTTGGTCTGTCAGGGATAATAAAATCTATCTGCTCAGGTCTGAGCTCGTCCATCAGTTTTTGAAACAGGGCGGTAACTCCGTTTTCTATCTTATACATCATTTCTTCCTCATACAAAGGTATCAGCCGCAGGAAATGCACTTCCTGACCGTTCTTTAAAACACATCTGTCCATTATCTCTGTATCAACAAACAGATCGTTAAAAACTGCCCCGTTGTAACCCACAGATTCATCCATTGTTTCTCCGTAGGAAATACTGTGTCCTGCCATAAGAAGTGTATCGTCAAGATGTATCATTTCACCGAACTGACGTACTATTTTTGAGAGCCATCTGTAATGATAGTAAACCTCATCATAGCTAAGCGTCGGCGGAAGAAAAAATGCCATTTCGATCCTGTAGGGGTCATGCCTGTTTTTATCGGTACTTGCGTGTGCGCCTATGCCAATTGAAACGATCTTATAAAAGTCATCCCGCTTAGTAGGTTCAATTATCAGGCAATTGATAGGATGCCGGTTTTCTCTCAGTTCATCACCATTAACGGGAAGAAATCCTTCCGGAATGCCAAAATGTCTGACTATATATTTAAACACTATATCTGTATCATCTTCGTCGTATACCTCCATCTCTTCGGTAACATCACCGAAAATAGTATTCCACGCCTGCTCATCTATTTCTTTAGCAATTACGGAAGCCTTTTCAAACTCTTTCTCATTTCCTGTTTCCTGATATACAAGACAAAGCAAAAGCCACGGTTCAACGCAGGTTTCATCAATATCTATACAGGTTCTCGCTTCTTTTGCGGCAGCACGATAATGATGCAGTCCGAAGAGTGCGCCTGCCATCTCAAGATGAAAACCAAGATCATCAACTGCTGTATCTTCCTCAATGTCTTTCAGGGTGTTTATTGCTTCATGATATTTTGCGCACTGCGACAGAGCATGAGCAAGCATAAGATGAAGCTCGACACCAAAATCCTCCTCATCCAGTCCCCTTATTCTTTCCACTACTTCATCAAATTTTCCTTCATTCATCAGTTCATCCAATTCATACAAAAATTCATTATCCACTTTCTCCACCTCCTCCGGCGAGCCGCCGGACCCGTAACGCGGGATTCGCTCCGCTTCGCATCCGCTCTGAACTCGTCGCTAAAACCTTTATTTGTCGTGGTTATTACTTTTATATCAACTATTATTTTATGTTCCTCACTCAAAGTTATTGAAAAACTAAATTCTCCAGAAGGTATTTTACACCTTTCTCTACTATAAGATTATAGCACACCACACCCAACTCGTCAACGCCGGCGTGACCGGCGAGCCGCCGGTCCCTAAACGCGGGTATCGCTGCGCTTACGCTCCGCTCTGAACTCGCAGTTCAGGCTGTACTGACCGCGTATCAGGCTTCTTGAGCAGCTCATTTTTTACCATTGATAATATTTTTGCCAACTATAATTTTACACTAACCGGCGAGCCGCCGGACCCTAAACGCGGGTATCGCTG
>CACWRT010000030.1 GCA_902763365.1 uncultured Ruminococcus sp. | reverse complement strand
AGCCAAAACAGGATTTTCCCGTTTAGGCTTCTTTCTGCTTTTCACCTGATCGGGTTTTTCCTGTTCAGGTTCAGAAGCCTTTGGTGCATCATCATGGTTCTCAGCCTGATCGGGATTTTCCCTTTTAGGCTCATTTTCGTCCGCATTGCTTTCGGAAGACTTCGGGCGAGGTATCTGATAGATTATGTACTCTGTATCGGTTAACTGACCTTTTGCATTTCTTCTTCTTTTCCGGGACACATACCCTGCTTCTTCAAGCTCTCTGAGAGTTGACGAAATACTGTCCACTCCGTCCTTGCAGATAGCCGCAAGACCCTTGAGGGAATAATCCCATTCTTCAGGCAGTGAAAGCATAAGCGACTGCAAGCCCTTAGCTTTCAGAGAAAGTTTCCTGTTACGCAGATGATGGTTTGCCATAATCGTATAATCGTTCAGTTTTTCAATTTTGAATGTTGCCGCCATAATCGATTTCTCCTTATTCGTTTTTTTGAAAAAATAATGCCGCTCATCAGAACGGCTTAGAACGGAACTGCCGGAATTGCACCGGCATTAATACTCTTGTTCCGGCATAAAACAGCACAACCCTTAGCCGTACTGTTTGTAATTTTGCTTATAATCCTCAAAACGCTTTACACTCCGAAAGATGAATGTCAGACCAAAGACCTATTTTCATTCGCTGAAACTTTCGCTTTCAATGTAATTCATATCGTTGTCAAGAACATCCTGAGTAACGGATATCTCATAATGGTCAATAATGTAATTATCCAAAGACTCATCTGAGCTTCCGAACAGCGTAAGCCAAAGCCATTCTTTTCTGTCAAGCAAAGGTTCATGATATCTGACATATACCTCAACGCTTGGTGTAGGTATGTCGTCAGATATCATTCTGAGCTTTACGTCCTCTGCTTTTACCTTGTTGTATATAATTTCGTAATCCTCAAGTTTAAGAACATCTCTTGAAGTGTAGTAATAATAATCCTGTGTGTGCAGACTACCGTTCTTACCTTCAAGCTCTCTTCCTTTTGATAATGTGTAGATCAACTGGTATGATAATTTTTCGGGAGTATCAGAATAAGAAGTCCTGTCGCATTTCATACAGCCTGCATAGACACATATCCATAAAAATATTGACAGTGAAGCCATAATTGCCGAAGCTTTTCTGAGCATAGCTTTCTTCTTTCTGATTGCATATATCAGCGTGACTATTGACGCTGTTAAAATTATCATCCATAACATTTTTTATTGTCCTTTCCTGTATAATTCTGCCGCTTCCTTTTTTGAATAGATTTCAAGAATACTATCAATATTGTCTCTTTGCGGCTCAATTCCCTGTGACCTGAAAGCAATCATAATGTATCCTTTTACAATTTCTTCAAAGGTGATTTTTGCTGTGCAGTCGTTTGTCACTTCTTCTTTTATTTCGATAATGGCTCCTTTATGCTCATTATCTGTATCATGTTTTTTGGGGGAGTCAAGCTCCATGTTTTCAGATATCTGATTTTCAGGGTCATTCAACGTTTCGACGTTATCCGTTTTTGTGGCTTCAAGCCCCATGTTTTCAGATACCGGATTTTCGGCTTCAATCACCGTTTCGTTATTATCCGCTTTTGTGGCTTCAAGCCCCATGTTTTCAGATACCGGGTTTTCAGGTTCAATTACCGGTTCTTCTTTTTTCTGTCCGAATTTTCCGAAAAGTATCATATCAATATTTTTCAGAAATTCCTCATCACTTAATTCATTACCGATGTTTCTTATATTCTTTGTTATGTAAACCTTGAAATGCTTTGAAACAACGCTGTCGCCAATTCCGAGATTATTTATATGTTCAACAATTGCAAGCTGTTTTTCATCTGAAAGAAAAGAAAGCTCCACGGCGGCTTCAATGGTCAGTATCTTATCTTCAACCCATTTCTGCAATTCAGGAATGAGATAATTAAGCCGAAGATAACGATAAATCTGCTTTCGGTTAATGCCGTTCTGCTCTGATATTGCATTGACAACAGATTTCTTTCCGAGTTTTTTCATAAGCTCGATCTGTTCCGCATAGGCACGGGCATAGACGATAGGGGAGTATTCATTGTTTCTGTCTGTATTTGTAGCAATCAAGATATATCTTGCAGTTGTATCATCTGTTTCTTTGATGTGGCAGGGGATTTCCGTCTTGCCGAGCTTCTGACATGCTCTGAAACGGTGTCTGCCTGATAAAATGCTGTACCTGTCACCATTTTTTACAACAATGATAGGTTCAATAACTCCAACATTTTCAATGCTGTCAGCGATCTGATCTACTTTATCCTCATTAACATGGAACGGCTGTTCATCAATTTCGTCAAGCTGAGAAAGCGGAAGATTGACAACACGCTCCGTATTGTCAATTCCGATCAGACTGTTATATGCGTCCGCAACAGAAGGAAAACTTTGCTTTGGAATATCAAATTTCTTAGCCATTGTTATGCCCCTCTCTGCAAATGATCTCATCAACAACAGCCATATACTGCTGTCCTGATTTACTGTGCTTTTTGCCGACAAGAGGTTTATGATTAATTGCCGCCACCTTGACTTCATCAAGGGAAGAAATTGCGTTTTTAAAGACATATTCACCGTAGCTTTCATTCATCGCTTTCAGAATAGACTTTGCAGAATTGGTACGACTGTTGAACATAGTGACAAGCATACCAAGAACATACGGCTTTATATCGCTTGTCTGCTTTGCTCTCAGCAATGTTGCAAGGAGCTGATCGACACCCTCATAAGCCCAATAATCGGACTGTACGGGGATAAGCACCTTGTCACAGGCTTTCAGGACGTTAGAAACAAGCAAGTCAAGTGTCGGGGGACAGTCGATAATGATATAGTCATATTCATCGAAAGTACCGTCAGAGAAAAGACGGCTGAAAACACCTGTGCTGTCGCTGTCTGTTCCTAAAATGGAAATAATTCCGGCAAGCATAAAGTTAGACGGGATATAGTCAACACCAAGCTCAGACTTGCGGATAGCTTCTGACACAGGTTTTTGTACCTTTGAAACTGTCTGCCAAATCAGTTCTGAAATAGTGGGCTTTCCGTCTGTCCCATCATAACCTAAAAAACGGGAGAGATGGGACTGATTATCCGTGTCAACGAGCAGTACATTTTTGCCTTTGAGTGCAAGTCCTGCACCTATGTTGATGACGGAAGTGGTTTTTGCAACGCCGCCTTTCTGATTGGCTACGGCAATGATTTTTACTTTTGAGTTCTTCATAATCGTGAATCTCCTTAATCGAAAAAAATTTATAATAAAAAGCCGTCTGATAACAGAAGGCTGATTATCCGTAAAAAAAAGCTCCCCAAGTAAGCTGAAAACAAGCTACGGTGTGTAGCCCGTTCTCAGCTCACTTAGGGAGCTTAAGAATTTATTTGGTAAATAGAAAAGCTGTAATTTAATCTTTACAACAAAAAATCCGTAAGAAATATGAAACGTACTACGGTGTGTAGTCCATATCATGTTTCTTGCGGTATAAATTATTTTCGGTAAAATTTCTATACGTTATTAAGTATCACTTCAATATTAAATATGCACAAACTTTATAACTTTGATACTGAAAATGGAACTTTGTTTGTGCATATTGACAACGAATAAAATAGTGTGTACAATACATAATCGTAAGTAAACTTACCAAGTTCAAGAACATCTGACTTTATATCTGTTATTTATTTCAAACATAGGATCATACTTAATTGCCTGTTTTTCATTCCTATGGTATAACAGAAAAAAATGATTATACTAATTCATTTTCGGTGGTCTGTTTACTAAAAATAAAAAGGAAGGAATGATGTCATGTTTGATTTATATGACCTCAACGAAAAATCATTATTCTCTGACTGGCTGCGTGCATGGGCGGATACAAAAATTCTCGGTATGAAATTCAGCTATGTTACAAGCATAGAGAGTTTTGTAAGCTACCTTTCATGCATTGACAAGGAAATCTCCTCTGTAAGACCAATGGATATACAAAGTGTTATCCAAAAACTATCTGTCAAAAATCCGAATACAGGTAAGCCGGCTTCCAAAAAGCTGCTTAAAAACCTCAGACAAACCGCAATTTCAGTTTTTGAATTTGCAATCAATAATTGTTATGAGATCAATAAAAATCCTGCTGAACTTGTTAAAATCCCTACATACGCTTCTTATGAAAAACGTCAGGCACTTAGTAAAGAACAGCAGTCAAAAATATTAGATACACCTCATAGAGCATCATTGAGTGCTTTAATTATGATGTTATGTGGTCTTAGGGTCGGAGAATTGATGGCGTTGACGTGGGATAGTATTGATTTTGAACACCATGTTATAATTGTCAATAAATCAGCTTTCAATGTATCCGGAAATCAGATGCGCATCCAAAACTTTACAAAAACAAGGATTGGCGTAAAGTTACTATCCCTGATTTGCTGTATCAAAAATTAATGAGAGAGTATGAAAACAAGAAGTATATAACTACATACGTTTCAACAAAATCTGATGGTGTTGATATGCATACACGATCTTCTTGGAATCGTATGTGGGAATCGTATCAACAGACTCTTGGCTTCAATTTCACTCCGCATCAATTGAGACATACTTATGCTTCCATGCTTTATGCATCAGGAATGGATATTAAGTCTTCGAGTGAATTGCTTGGACATAAAGACACCCAAATTACTATGAATATTTATACTCACCTGATGAAAGAAGAAAATATAATATCTATAGATAAGTATGATGAATTTTTGAATGAGGTCTTTTCAGATAAAAACAAAAAGACAAAAGAAAAAGAGGACTCAGTAGACGAAAAAGCAGGCTAATGGGTTCAAGTCCCATCACTCGCACCAGTGTTACGAAGTAAGGTGAGGTGTTGTTCTCACCTTATTTTTTTTGCAAATTGATCCTCCTCTGATAAATAAGTAAGGACTTTCTTGTTCTCTTATCAGAAGATAATCGCTACACCAATTATCTTCAATAACACAGGCTATCTTATCCTGATGTTGGGTGCTGTCGGGTACTCGCCGGTGGTTTCACCAAATCGTATTAAACAGGTATGGGGTCTTACCCAGTAGTCAAGGCAGCATTTAAATAAACCTGCTTTTGTTTTCAGCTTCTGATAGTCTGCCGTTGTAAAACAAAATCTGTAAGCAATATCTCAGGATCACTGATATAACAAAGTCCTCTCTGACAAAGCTGTAAAAAGCCTTGTCGGAGAGGGCTTTATCATCAGCAAGACAGCAAATTCTCCTTTTCCGTCCTTTTTCCTGAATCCCTTAACCAAAGTTGTTTCGCATTTTTCAATAAGTCTGATAGCTTTTCAGATTTTTGTTTTGAAAGGTACTGATTCTATTATTTATTTTACAAATACTTTATCGCAAGTTGATTGTATTTTTGAAGATAATTGCCAAAAAAAGAACTTGATAATTTTTACAATTGCAATACACTTGACAATCTACGCATAATATAATAAAATTATAACGTAATAATATATGTCATACTGCTTAGTGAGTTGATTTATCACATTTATGAGATTTTTAAGGTGTGAGATATTTTTTTAGATTTATTTTAGGATTTTATAAGCAAACCTCATTTTATTGATATTGCGATTTATGGGAGGCAAGCAAAATGAAAGGTATCATTAAAACAGTATTGAGAATGATACAAAAGAATTGAAAAAACAGCCGATTTTCAGCCTTTTTTGTTTTTGTACAACTTTATGTAACTTATTTAAATCGCGTTTGACGGTTGTCTTAATTTCTTGGTGCATAAATAAACGAACTAACATTATGTTCGTGTGATTATAGCATAGTTCGTTTGTTTATACACCAAATATTAAAGATACAATAAAGAAATCAGATTTTCAAAAAGTTTTTGATGTTGTGTGTTATTAACAATTTATCACAATATTGTAAATGATTTTCTTTAGTTTAATTTTTGGGGGGATATTGTTTTTTTTTTGTGAATATGTTACAATAACACTGGTAGTGAAATGCTGGTGTGTCGTTGTCACACGCAAATTAAATTTGTGTCCTCAGGTATTTTGGTATGTCAAAATGACAGTAAGTAGCAATTTTTATACCATTTAGAAATGCTCGTGTGATGGATTACATACGTTGAGTTTAAAGCCTTGAGTTCCGTATTTGTACAATTTAGGAACAATCAGGTGATAGAGTACAGGCGTTATTTGGATTGCAACTCATTTTTCAACTAATGAATATATATAGTTAGCGAAGTATCCCACGCGGTAGACTTGAATTTGAAGTTTGTACCGTAAAGGAACCTTTGGTGGATTGTTTATGAGTTGGTAGAAAATGGATGGTTTGGCGCTGATAAAGAATAATAATGGCGTTTTGATGCTTTGAGGGAATTATAAATGTGAATTGTTTTGGTTGTTAAGTTTTTTAGTTGGTTGGGGTTCGAGGGTACGAACAAAGCTTTATTTTTTTGAGTTTTTAGAAATAATTTAGAACAACACGATAGAACAACACGATAATGAATTTTTGTAGGGAGGTATGCAAAATGAAAGGCATCATTTTAGCCGGAGGCAGCGGTACAAGATTATATCCGCTGACGAAAGTAACATCCAAACAGCTTCTTCCGATTTATGATAAACCCATGATCTATTACCCGATGTCTGTGCTGATGACAGCAGGTATCCGGGATATTCTTATTATTTCTACTCCGCAGGATACACCGAGGTTTGAAAGTCTGCTCGGTGACGGACATCAGTTCGGTGTGGAGCTTTCCTATGCTGTGCAGCCTTCTCCCGATGGACTTGCTCAGGCATTCATAATCGGAGCAGACTTTATTGGAAATGACTGTGTGGCAATGGTGCTCGGTGATAATATCTTTGCCGGACACGGACTGAAAAAACGTCTGAAAAAGGCTGTCGAAAATGCAGAATCAGGCAAGGGCGCAACTGTTTTCGGCTATTATGTGGATGATCCTGAAAGATTTGGTATCGTTGAATTCGACAGCAGCGGCAAAGCTGTTTCAATTGAAGAAAAGCCTGAGAATCCTAAGAGCAACTACTGTGTAACAGGTCTTTATTTTTACGATAACAAGGTTGTTGAATATGCAAAGAATCTCAGTCCCTCTGCAAGAGGGGAACTTGAGATCACAGACCTGAACAGAATTTATCTTGAAAACGAATCACTAAATGTTGAACTTCTTGGTCAGGGCTTTACATGGCTCGATACAGGAACACACGAAAGCCTTGTTGAAGCTACCAACTTTGTAAAGACCGTTGAAAGTCACCAGCACAGAAAAATAGCTTGTCTTGAGGAGATTGCTTATCTTAATGGCTGGATAACAAAGAAAGATGTTCTGGCTGTATATGAGCAGCTTAAAAAGAATCAGTACGGGCAGTACCTTAAAGATGTAATAGATGGGAAATATCTTGATGTCATCCATAACGGCATCATGGATTTTAAGAATAAGTGAGGAATTAGTCATGACAATAATCGTAACAGGCGGAGCAGGATTTATCGGCGGCAACTTTATACATTATTATCTGAAAGAGCATAGTGACGACAGAGTTATCTGTCTTGATAAGCTGACCTATGCTGGCAATCTTTCAACGCTGAAATCGGTTATGGACAATCCCAATTTCAGATTTGTAAAGGCTGACATCTGCGACAGAGAGGCTGTTGAAAAGCTTTTCGAGGAAGAAAAGCCGGATATTGTTGTCAACTTTGCAGCTGAAAGCCATGTTGACCGTTCTATCGAAAACCCGGAGATCTTCTTACAGACAAATATTATTGGTACAGAAGTGCTGATGGATGCGTGCAGAAAGTATGGTATCCGGAGATATCATCAGGTATCAACCGATGAGGTTTACGGTGATCTTCCCCTTGACAGACCTGACCTGTTTTTTACAGAGGAAACTCCCATCCACACAAGCAGCCCCTACAGCAGTTCCAAAGCTGGTGCTGATCTGCTTGTTCTTGCTTATCACAGAACCTATGGTCTGCCGGTAACGATCAGCCGCTGCTCGAATAACTACGGACCTTATCATTTCCCGGAAAAGCTTATTCCTCTGATGATAGCAAATGCACTTGCAGATAAGCCGCTTCCGGTTTACGGTGAGGGAATTAATGTACGTGACTGGCTTTATGTAGAGGACCATTGCCGTGCAATTGATCTTATCATCCACAAGGGCAGAGTCGGTGAGGTCTATAATGTGGGCGGACACAATGAAATGAAGAATATTGACATTGTAAAGCTTATTTGTAAAGAACTGGGCAAGCCTGAGAGCCTTATCACATATGTAACAGACCGCAAGGGTCACGATATGAGATATGCTATCGACCCCACAAAGATACACAATGAGCTTGGCTGGCTGCCTGAAACAAAATTTGCTGACGGCATTAAAAAGACAATAAAATGGTATCTCGAAAATCGTGAATGGTGGGAAGAGATCATCAGCGGAGAATATCAGAACTATTACCGGAAAATGTACGCCGACCGCTGAAACAGTGTGAAGTGTGGAGAGTGGAGTGTGAAGTTGTTGAAGGTATTTGTAACAGGAGTCTGCGGGCAGCTTGGTCATGATGTTGTCAATGAATTGATTTCAAGAGGTCATGAAGCTGTAGGCAGTGATATTAAAGAAAAATATGACGGTGCCGATGATGGGAGTGCTGTTGTCTTTGCACCTTATGAACAGCTTGATATAACAGATAGTGAAGCTGTGAAAGCAGTATTGACAAAGGTTAAGCCTGATGCAGTGGTACATTGTGCCGCATGGACAGCAGTTGATGCCGCTGAGGATGAGGAAAACCAAGCTATGGTTTATGCCATAAACTCTGACGGTACAAGGAATATCGCGCAGGTCTGCAAAGAGCTTGACTGCAAGATGATATATATAAGCACCGATTATGTGTTTGATGGCGAAGGTACAGATCCCTGGCAGCCTGACTGCGAGGATTATTCGCCTCTTTGTGTTTATGGAGACAGTAAGCTCAAGGGTGAGCTTGCAGTAAGCGGAATTCTCGACAAATACTTTATTGTTCGTATTGCCTGGGTATTCGGCAAAAACGGCAATAATTTTATCAAAACTATGCTCAGGGTAGGAAAGAAATTTGACACTGTAAGAGTAGTCAACGATCAGATCGGAACACCTACTTATACATATGATCTTGCAAAGCTGCTTTCTGATATGTGTGAAAGCGAAAAATACGGATATTATCACGCTACAAATGAGGGCGGATATATCAGTTGGTATGATTTTACCAAAGAAATATACAATCAGGCAGGCTATACCACCAATGTTGTTCCCGTAACGACAGAAGAGTATGGACTGTCAAAGGCAAAACGTCCGCACAACAGCAGGTTAGATAAATCGAAGCTGACAGAAAACGGATTTGAACTGCTTCCTACATGGCAGGACGCTCTTTCAAGATATTTAAAAGAAATGGAATGAGGATATTATTTGGGAAAAAGAATAGGATATCTTGACGCCGCTAAAGGAATAGCAATGCTGATAATCATATGGGGTCATGTTTCTGATCATGCTGATATGATCTCTGTGTGGGGTTCATCCTTTAAGCTGAGTATTTTCTTTATAATAAGCGGCTTTCTGGTTTGCAGAAGCAGAAAGGCTGTTCCGGAAAAGAAAGCAGTGTTCAAGAAGCTTTTCAAATCACTGATGGTGCCTTATCTGATCTTTTCTTTGATTTGGATAATCATTCATGTTTCAAAGAACTTGATCCTTTACGGAACTCTGGCGGCGGAGGATAATATTGATAATATTTACGCAGTACTGACGCTCAGAGGTATTTCAACACTCTGGTTTCTCCCTTCGATGTTTATCGGCAGACTTATTTTTGAATTTAGCGGCTCTTATAGACTGAAGGTATGGAAGCAGTGTGCGGTTTGCATTGGTCTGACAGCGATACTCATAATATTATCCATTGCCTTTGGTATGTTCAAAAAAACTATGTCAATATGGATAACTTATCCTTTCCTTACTTTTGTCAAGGGGATAACGGCATATGTGTTTTTTCTTTCAGGCTGGATCATCGGAAAATCAGAACAAAAAATCGGTTCGGGTAAGCTGACAAAATTTCTGTGTATTTTCGGTTTTATACTGAATATCATACTGTCAATGTTTAACAGACGGGTGGATATGAATTACTTCAGCTTCGGAGTTCATCCGCTGTTGTTTTTTGTATGCGGGTTGCTTGGAAGTGTGGGACTGATCGTACTGTTGCAAGCTCTGTACAGCGTTTCAAGAATAAGATTGACGGAAATGATCGGGCGTAATTCTCTGTTTTTTATGCTGACTCATCCGTTCATGCTCAAAGCGGCGAAAATAGCCTCCGGAATGTTTATACACGAGACAAAGCTGACAGGAATGTATTATCTCAGGTGTTTTATTGCAGTTGTTATTATTATTATAGCTGAGATGGTAATACTGTATTTCCGGAACAGGATTATCTCGTTTGTGAAAAATAAGAAAAACCGATCGGTTAATTCCGGAGAAAAAATAAAATAAAAGGTGTGTTATTTTATGGGACAGATCACAGTTGAAAAAAATGTAGGCGGCATAGAGGGACTTTGTGTTATTACTCCCGCTGTTCACGGCGATAACCGCGGCTATTTTATGGAAACCTACAACGAAAACGATATGAAGGAAGCAGGTATCAACATTACCTTTGTTCAGGATAATCAGTCGATGTCAACAAAGGGTGTACTCAGAGGTCTGCACTTTCAGAAACAGTTTCCGCAGACAAAGCTTGTAAGAGTGATAAGGGGCTCTGTATTTGATGTGGCTGTAGATCTCAGAAGCGGCAGTAAAACCTATGGTAAATGGTTCGGTGTAGAGCTGACAGAGGAAAACAAAAAACAGTTCCTTATTCCTCGCGGATTTGCGCACGGTTTCCTTGTACTGAGTGAAACAGCAGAATTCTGCTATAAGTGCGATGACTTCTACCATGCAAATGACGAAGGGGGTCTTGCATGGAATGATCCTGAGATTGGTATTGACTGGGCAAGTCTTGGCGTGAAAGGAGAGTATAATGGTACTGCTGATGCATCCGGTTACACACTTGAGGATGGAACTCCGCTGAATCTGAGTGAAAAGGATCAGAAGTGGACAGAGCGTTTGAAACTGTTGCCAAATGAGAAAAAAAAATGATGCTGCTTGATAACCTTAGCAATAATTATTCTTCTTAGTGTCCGATATTATATAAAAATTATTATTTTGGTTGGTGAAAGATATGAAAGTAATATTATTAGCAGGCGGTTTTGGTACTCGAATTTCAGAAGAATCCCAGTTTAAGCCCAAGCCTATGATCGAAATAGGTGGAAAGCCAATTTTATGGCACATTATGAAAGAATATTCTTATTATGGTTTTAATGAGTTTATTATTTGCGCCGGATATAAACAGCATGTAATAAAAGAATGGTTTGCCGACTATTTTCTTTACAACAGCGATATTACTTTTGATTTTACATCCGGTACCAATAATATGATAATTCACGATAATTGCTGCGAGCCATGGAAAGTTACGGTTGTGGATACCGGTCTGGGAACTATGACCGGCGGAAGGATCAAAAGGATACAGCCTTATGTGAATGATGAACCTTTTCTTATGACATATGGCGATGGTGTATGCGATGTAAATATCAGTGATCTTGTAAAGTATCACCAAAGTCACGGAAAGATTGCGACATTGACTTCGGTTATTCTCGAACAGGAGAAGGGCGTTCTTGATATTGCGCACGATAATACAGTCAGGGCTTTCAGGGAAAAAAACATTTCGGACGGTTTTCCGATCAATGCAGGTTATATGGTGTTAGAGCCGAAGATATTTGACTATATCAGCGGTGATGATACTGTTTTTGAAAAAGAACCCCTGACTATGCTGGCGGAGCAGGGAGAACTTATGAGCTATACACACAGAGGATTCTGGCAATGTATGGATACAAAGAGAGAAAAGGATAAGCTGGAACAGCTATGGATGAGTAACAACGCACCCTGGAAAAAATGGAAATGAACGGCAAATGACTAAATCCATCTGTCGGTTTCGGGCGAATCTCCGGAGCGAACCCGAAATGCTTTGATGAGTGCATAAACAAAATAATTATTTCTCATAACCGTACTAATATGAAATTACGGTATTTTTGTGTTCCGTTAATAATGATGAATTGTCAGGAGGATATAGAATGTTTGATGGAAAATTTTATGAGGGAAAAAAGGTCTTCGTTACCGGTCATACCGGATTTAAGGGGTCATGGCTCTGCAGAATCCTGACCGGGTTGGGAGCAAATGTTACAGGTTATTCACTTGAGCCGCCTACAAATCCTTCGCTGTTTGAGATGGCGAAAACAGCGGAAGACATGGACTCGGTCATTGGTGATATAAGAGATGCCGAAAGCCTTGAAAAAGCCTTTGAAAAAGCCCGGCCTGAGATCGTTTTTCATCTGGCAGCACAGCCTCTTGTCCGTGACAGCTACAAAAGGCCTGCATATACATATGAAACTAATGTGATGGGTACGGTCAATATACTTGAATGTATAAGAAAAAACGGATGTACAGCGTCCTTTCTGAATGTTACAACAGATAAGGTATATCAGAACAGGGAATGGGAGTGGGGATATCGTGAAGACGAGATGCTCGATGGATTCGATCCGTATTCCAATTCAAAATCCTGCTCTGAGCTTGTGACACACAGCTATAAGAACAGCTTTTTTGCAGACGGACAGGTGGCAATATCCACAGCCCGCGCCGGTAATGTTATAGGCGGAGGAGATTTTTCCAACGATCGTATCATACCCGACTGCGTCAGAGCCGCAATGGATAAAAAGGATATTATTGTCAGAAATCCATATTCCACCAGACCATATCAGCACGTTCTGGAGCCTTTGGCTGCGTATATGATGATTGCAGAATATCAGTATAAGGACGGAAAGTATTCCGGATATTATAATGTCGGACCGGATGACAGGGATTGTTTCCGGACAGGAGCGCTTGTTGATCTGTTTGTCAGAAAGTGGGGAGAGGGTCTGAAGTGGATCGAAAAGAATGACGGCGGCCCCCATGAAGCCAATTTCCTGAAGCTGGACTGCTCGAGACTTAAAAGTGTTTTTGGGTGGAAACCGCAGTGGGATCTTGAAAAGGCGGTTGAAATGACCGTTGAATGGTCAAAGGTATGTCTGAGCGGCGGAGATGTAAGAAGCTGTATGGATAAACAGATCGCAGAATTCATGAAAGAGTGGAAATGATATGAGGTTGTTGCTGACAGGAGCATTTGATTGGAAACCGCAGTATATTCAGGCTTTGCAGAATCATGGATTTCAGGTCATGCTGTCCGAACGTGAGGACAGTGAGCTTGATCCTTCAATGTATCAGGCGGAGGCTGTGGTATGTAACTGGCTTTTTGTTCATCACAGTATTGAAGACTTTCCTGAACTGAGATATGTCCAGCTGACCAGTGCCGGAACGGACAGGATACCGGAGAACTATATACGTCAGGCAAATATAACGCTTCGTACTGCCCGGGGAGTATACAGCCGTCCTATGGCCGAATATGCAGTCGGAGCAGTTTTGCAGCTTTATAAAGGCAGTACGGAATTTTATAAAAATCAGAAACAGCATTTGTGGCAAAAAAACCGCCGATGCAGGGAACTGTCAGGAGAACGTGTATGTATTATCGGAGCCGGCAGCGTGGGAACAGAAACAGCGCGGCTGTTTTCGGCTTTTACGCCTGAGGTGTATGGAATAGATCTTTATCCGCGTGAAAACAGCTGTTTCAGAGAGGTATTCCCTATTGATCGTCTTGATGAGCAGATCGGTCTGAGTGATATTGTGATCCTGACTCTTCCTTTGACAGATGAAACACGGGATATGTTTGACAAAAAACGATTTGCAGCTATGAAAGAAAAATCTGTTTTTATAAATATAGCCAGAGGCGGACTTGTGGATGAAACTGCGCTTTCAGAGGCTTTGGATAATCGTCTTTTTGGCGCGGCAGTCGATGTTTTCCGTCAGGAGCCGCTGAGTCCGGACAGTGATTTGTGGGATAAGAAAAACCTTATTATTACACCGCATAATTCCTTTGTTTCCGACAGGAATGAGGAAAGAATGTGGCAGGTGATCTATAATAATCTGGCAGAATATTTTGCAAAGCCGGATTGAGTTCTTTGTCGTTTTTTGCCGTTAGATCTGAAGGGAGACAATGTATGAGTAAAAGTATCAGTATTCTTGACTGTACTCTGCGTGACGGGGGGTTAGGTCTGGAGGATGCCTATAAAAATAAGCTTTCTGATATATCGTTCAGTCATGAAGATAATGACGCCATCATCAGAAATCTGAACCGTACTAATCTTGACATAATCGAGATCGGTTCTATAGAGATATCTGATGATGATAAAACACGGTTTGCTATTTATCAGGACGTGAAGGCAATTTCTGCCCTGATCCCGGCTGACAGGAATCCGGAAAGTATGTATGTGGGACTGTTCCGCGGTCCCGATACGCCGGTGGAGGACATTCCTGTACATGATCCGTCAATGGTTGACGGTCTGCGGGTGATCATTCGTTATTCAGAGCTTGATAAATCGCTGGATTTCTGTGAGGCACTTGCCGAAAAGGGATATAAAGTGTTTGTACAGCCTATGCTGACAATGCGTTATACGGAAGAGGAAATTGACCGTATTATCCGACGCTCAAACGAAATGAAAGCCTATGCTCTTTATTTCGTTGACAGCTATGGTTATATGCAGGCAGAGGATGTACAGCGTTTTCTGCGGCGTTATGATGAAGGACTGGATCCTGAGATCAGAATCGGTTTCCATGCTCATAATAATATGAATCTGGCTTATGCAAATGTATTGAGCTTTATTGGTTCCGATATACAGCGCGAACTGATCTGCGATTCCTGCGCGATAGGAATGGGACAGGGCGCCGGAAATCTTCAGACAGAACTTATTGCTCCTTACCTGATGGAAAACTTCGGAAAAAAATATAACTTCCGCAGCATACTTGAGATATGTGATATCATAGAATCGTATTCAGCGGAAAGCATATGGGGATATTCGGTAACAAGATTGCTGCCGGCGCTGCACAAAACGGCTTATAAATATGCTGTTTCTCTCAGAAAGCATTATAAAATGTCCTTTGCGCAGATAGATGCAGTTCTTTCGGTTATACCTGAGGAACTCCGTCACAGATATACCCCGGAGAATACCGAGAAGCTGCTGAAGCTTGCAGGTATCAGATAACTATTTTGCCGACGGGAAATAAAAGAGAAAAGGAGAATGTTTTTGAAAATTGAAAATAAACAACAGTACGGTGCAATAGATATAATGAAATTTCTTTGTTCTCTTCTCATAGTTGCAGCTCATTATGTTACAGAAAATGCAGAAGGAAGGATAAACCGCTTACTTGAGTATTCCGCTTCTCTTTATATTATTGTAGTTCCGTTTTTTTTCTGTTGTTCGGGCTTTCTTCTTTTTAAAAAGATATTTTCCGATTCGCAGGACGGCGGAAAAAGAGTTATTTCATATTGTAAGCATCTGATGATAATGTATGGAGTATGGTCGGTTATATATCTGTCATTTAAAATTACAGAGTGGATCAAATTCGGTGCTTCTTCAGAAAATGTTATAAAGTATTTAATAAACAGTATTTTTTATTCAACATATAAAACAATATGGTTTTTGCCCGCATTATGTGTGGGAACCGTAATTGCATATTTTCTGATAAAACATATCGGGCTTAATAAAACGCTTGCTGTGGCGGGGATATTTTACCTGATAGGTGCTTTGGGTGTAAGCTACAGTTTTATTCCGGAAAAATCAGAGATCCTTTCAGATCTTTTGTCAAAATATGACTATGTTTTTGTAAGCACAAGAAATGGTGTGTTCAATGCGTTTCCTTTTATTGCTATGGGAGCATTCATCGCTGAAAGAAGAAACTCCCGTAATGGAAAGCCCGCAGGAGATCTGGTACTTTGTTTGGTATTCGGAGTAATGTTTGTAGCAGAGGCGTTCCTGCTGAAATTCAAGTTTTCAGCACAAAATGCCAATACATTGATAATGCTTCTGCCTTTTACGTACTATTTTGTAAGCTTATGTCTTGATATAAAATTAGCGTCGGGAAAATGGCTTCTTTGGATGAGAAAAATGAGTACTGCCGTTTTTTTATGTCAGAGGATTTTTTTGAGCGCGATACCGGCAGTATGGCCGGATGGTATGATTGCATCTGTATTGAAGGGTAATCCATATTCCGGGATCGTAGTTATAATGGTGATGGTATTGGTATTGTCATCATTGCTTGTATTTGTTTCACAGAAAAACAAAATGTTTTCTGTTTTATGCTGATGCATAGTGAGGTGAAAAAAATGTACGTGATCTATCACAGCAGTGATGCTTTCGCAAAGGTGACAGGTGTATCGATGCTGTCTTTGTTTGAGAACAACAAATCCAGGAAGGAAATAGAGGTTCTCTATATCCAGAAAGGAATGACAGAAAAAAATCGTGAAAAATTAATGGCAATTGCTGAACAATATGGCAGAAAGCTGACTTTTCTGGATATGCCGGACTGGGCAGGTATCAAAAATTTAACACTGAAGTCCTGTAAAAGCGGATGGCTGGGATTTGGTTATAACCGCCTTTTCCTTACGGACATTGTACCGGAGCATATCGACCGTGTTCTTTATCTGGATTCCGATACGGTTATTGAGGACTCCCTTGATGATTTCTGGAACATTGACTTCGAAGATTGCTATATGGCAGGCGTTGATGACTGCCTGAGTTCAAAATACCGTAAGCTTGTCGGTTTGAGTGAAGATGGGGTGTACTGCAATGCCGGTGTGCTGCTGATAAACCTGAAAAAATGGCGCGAGGATAACATAGAAGAGCAATTTATCAGCTTGATGCGTGAGCACAACGGCTATTTCGTGTTTAATGAACAGAGTATACTCAATTCTGTTTTTGAGGGTAAAATTAAGATAATGCCTCAGCAGTATAACGTCAACTCACTTATATATCTTTACAATTATGATGAACTGATGAGATTGCGCCGTCCTTACAATTTTTCCTATACAGCTGAGGAATGTGAGTGGGCCAGAGAGCATCCTGTAATTACACATTTTACAGGAAATTTTTATGTACTGCGCCGTCCATGGATCGAAAGCAGCGATCATCCGCATAAGGATGCTTTTTTAAAATACTATCGTATGACACCGTGGTCAGAGGAACCGCTGGATTCTGCGGATTCCGTGAAGCCGGATAGGAAAGCTTCGTTTTGTAAGAAACTTCCGAGAAGAATTATGATCTCATCTGTCAGTTTCATTTATAATGTCCTGCGTCCAAAGCATTTTAAGAAAGAGATTAAAAAGCATCGTTCGGAAGGCTGAGTCAGAATCAGTGAATTGAGCGTATTTATGACAGAACATTCAGGATTATGGATAGTATTACAGGCTATCCGGAAAGGTAGAACGGGGTGACTGTTTTTGACAATTTTTTTGATTCTTATCGGCATTATACTCATTAGGGAATTTATAGAAATGCTGGTGGGAAAACTTGGATATCTAATTGTTTGCTGTGCAGCGTTTTCACTGGTTTATGGATTAAGCAGCGAAATGATGGGACTGATTGATCGTGAGATGATCTACAGCAGGGTGTTTGATCTGGCCAGTCAGGTTCAGACCTTGCCTGAATTGCTGGATCTTGCGAATTCACGAATAACAAGCGGAAATATGTTTTATATAATAACATGGATAATATCCCGGTTTACGTCTGATTATAATATTTATCTGTTTGTGTTGGGCGTCTTTTTCAATGCTGCTGTTACATATTATATCGGCAGATACTCAAATGATCCAAGAATGAGCTTTATCATCTATTTGTCACTGATTTATCCGCTGAGTTTTACCATAGTACGTCAGTGTACTGCTATGATATTTTCAATAATAGCAATTGATATGCTATACAGAAAAAAACATATACTTGCACTGGCATTTTTTGCTGTTGCTCTTATGGTACATCTTTCAGCGCTTGTGTTGATCATGATTCTGTTTTTAAGAAAAGTTAAATTCCACAAGCTTACCATTCTTCTTGTACCTGTGGGAGTTCTCATTGGAATGTATGGCGGAAATTATATATTCCGTTTTATGAGCGTTATTGTAACTGACGAAACCTATTCATCCCGTTATGCAGCAACCAATGGTAAAGGTATGGCTATTACAGCGATAGCAATAAGATTGGTAATCCTTCTTTTTCTTCTTGTTATTGCTTCGCTCAATAGTGATTGGTTCAGCAAGGAAGATGTCAAAAGAATAGTACATAAAAAACCGAACAAAAATCATAATCTGCTTAAAATTAAATGGGGAGATTACGAATGGACATATGACCACGATAAGATCACAACTATTGAACCTGATGTCTTTCTCTGGAGTTCGCTGATTTCGACGATATTTGTGTCACTGATGAATGTTTTGGGAGAATTTCAGCGAATGGCTACATTTTATGACATCAATCTTGTCGTTTCTATACCAAGAGCGGTCGGAACTCTGAAAAAAAGAGACGGCTTTATTGCAAGCGTTACAATTATTGTATTGTTTATAGTTTATTTTCTGTACTTCCAACTGGATAACTGGAATATAAGACAATACCACTTCTTCTGGCAACATTTTTAGATTGATTAGAAAAAGGGACTTATGAATATGTATGATTTAACTGTACTTATACCAACATACAACAGAAAAGAGAGATTGACACAGACACTCGATTGTCTTTCAAAACAAACTAACAGGAACTTTCAGATAGTAATAACAGATAACTGTTCAGACTATGATGTGAGTGAATTGATACAGCTGTTTGATGAAGATTTCAGATTACGAACAAAGCTTATCCGCAGACCATATAATATCGGTTCAAGTGCGAATATTACTATGATACTGTTGGAATGTGAATCAAAATGGGCATGGCTTCTGGGAGATGATGACTATCCGCTGCCGGAGGCTGTTGAAACGATTTATCGGAATATGGATGATAATATCGGCGCGATGCACTTTTCAGTACTTGATATGCAGCGTTATTTGTCGCCTGACTGCAAGGTGAATACGCTTGATGATTTTATTGACCTGTATCACAGCTGGCTTCATGACAAGCACCCTATTGTCAATCTTCAGGGTGATCTGATCTTTATGTCCAATAAGGTATATAATATGGATATCGTCAGGCCATATGTGGGAATGTCAATAGAATACAGTTATTCTAAAATCGGTCAGCTTATTCCGATTTTCCGTATGCTTGAGGAACAGACAGGTGAATTTCTGATCTCGGATGTTGAGATCGTAAAATCTCTGATCGCAGCAAACGATCACTGGAATATTCAGAAAATACTGTACGGAATGACAAGCTTTACCTATGTGCCGTTTCCATCATTGAGCAAACGGCAGAGGATCCGTCTTAACGATGTGGTAATGTTCAAATATACCTACGTTATGAAGAATTATATCCTTGACGGTCAGAAAAACTGGCAGTATACCGATACCTTATATCATACGATCTATAAAAGGATATTGTCTCCATTCTCCAGGTTGGTATTTAGTTCAGTTGCTGTCTGTATGCAGATCGGGCCGCTTAAAAACCTGATGAGAAAACTTCTTATAAAGATAGAAGAGAGAAGGAAAGCAAAACATGAGTAAGGAAAACAATTCTCAGTATAAACGACTGTTTAAGGATACAGCACTGTTTGCAATAAGTGACTTTGCTTCGAAAATCATAACCTTTCTGCTGCTTCCGCTTTATACCAATATATTGCTCGCAGAAGAATACGGTCAGATTGACCTGCTTAATAATATGGTCAATCTGATTTATCCTCTTTTGACCGTCGCAATAGTGGAGGCGGCTATTCGTTTTGTTTTGGATAAAAACGAAAAGCCTAACGAGGTGTTGTCTGCGGCAATGCTGTTTATAACCATTGGTACTGTTTTGCTGATATTGCTGACTCCCGTATCCGGTTTTTTCGGAGAGACCTTTTCAACATATTGGGTTGCATTTATACTTCTTTATAATGGTTACAGTCTCAGAATGTTGTTTTCGTACTACTGCCGAGGACGTAAGAAGAATATTGTTTTTGCAATTCAGGGTATCCTTCAGACCTTGGTTGTCGTTTTGCTGAATATTATTTTCCTTGTGGTGTTCAAATGGGGAGTCGTTGGATATCTGATAGCAACTATAGCATCATACTATGTTGCAACCTTGTTTACTGTTATTGCCGGTAAGTTTTTTCCCGATCTGCTGCATTTCAAACTTAATAAGAAGCTATTGAAGGATATGCTGAAATTCAGTTTGCCTATGATTCCCACACTGATCTCATGGTGGTTTATTAACTCGATGGATAAGTACTATATCATCGGCATGGTCAGTATGGCAGCAAGCGGTCTTTATGCTGTGGCACACAAGATACCTACCATTCTTCAGACTGTCACTCAGATATTTAACAAGGCATGGCAGATCTCCTCTGTGGATATTTATGAAAGTGAAGACGCAGATGAAAAATATACAAGCATATATACATATTTCTGCTTCATATGTATGGCAGGCTGTCTGGTACTTAACTCGTTCTCAGAGCTTATTGCAACAATATTGTTTGCAAAGGAATATTTTGAGAGCTGGTTGTTTGTTCCAACGCTTGTTGTATCTGCCGTCTTTTCAAGTATGGCCGGTTTTCTGACGCAGATATATACCAGCGCTAAGAAAACGGTGATCCTTTTTGGATCGACTGTTGTAGGTGTTGTTGTTAACGCAGTGCTGAATTATGTTTTTATCTATTATTTCGGTACGATTGGTGCTGCATATGCTACCCTGATCTCATTTATTGTTGTGTGGTTGGTCAGAAATATGGGTCTGCGGAAAATCGTAAAGCTGAAAATGGACTATTTAAGGTTGTTTTTCTCGTCTGTTATACTGATCTTACAGGCAGTAATGATAAATTGTTTACCGCAGTATCATCTGATCAGTTCCGCAGTTTGCGTCTTGCTGTTTACTGTTCTTAATTTCAGTACTATGAAGGCAGTATATGCGTTCACCGTCAAAGCAATAAAATCAAAAAGAAATGCCGGAGGAAAAAAACATGCAAAGTAGGGCAAAGAGTAAGGATATATCCGTTGTCGTTGTTATGTCAACCTATAACGGAGAGAAATATCTTGAACAACAGCTGGAAAGTCTGGCAAATCAAAGTATGAAGCCAACCTGCATTTTTGTCAGAGATGATGGATCGTCGGATAATACAACGGAACTGCTGGAAAAGTGGAGCCAATCCACAGATAAGTGGCTTGTATGGTATCAGGGAGAAAACTGCGGTCCCGGACGAAGCTTTATGGAAGCGCTTGAAAAGACACCTTCTGCTGATTATTATGCTTTTTGCGATCAGGATGATGTATGGGACAGTGACAAGATCGAATGTGCAGTGAAAATGCTTGAAGAAGCGGATCGGCCCTGCAAGGTTTATGTATCAAATGTGGCGCTTGCCGGGAATGATATGAAGATATATGGTCAGACACATTTTCGTGCCAATGAAACTGTTCAGTCAGCCCTTATGTATAATCAGGCTATAGGCTGCACAATGGTCATCAGTGATGCACTTCGCAGAAAGATATCTGAATATACTCCGGAATATATGATAATGCATGACTGCTGGATCTACAGAATTTGTGCTGTTCTTGGTGGAGCAATGGTATTTGATAACGATTACCATATGAAATATCGTCAGCATGAACAGAATTATTCAGGAGGCAGCAAAAATAAGCTGGAGGTCTGGAAAAAACGTTTTCAAAGCCTTTTCGGCAGAAAAAAACATATGAGAAAAAAAACCGCATCAGAACTGCTCAAGGGATATGAATCAGATATGCCGCAGGAAAACCGTGCGATCGTCAGGGAATTTGCGGAATATGACAGAAGCTTCAAAAATAAAAGGCAGCTTATAAAAGATAAGGAAATATACAGTGAAAGCCGCTTTGGAAACGCAGGGATCAAGGTATCTATTTATTTAGGTATCCTTTAATGTGTTCTGCGCAATAATCCGGAAACAATACAGAAAAGAGAAGATTATGACAAACATAACAGAGAACAGAAAAATGAGATTAGAATGGGCAGATATTTCAAAGGGGATAGGAATATTACTTGTGATTATCGGACATTGTGTATATATCGGAGGCAGTATACATAACTGGATATTTTCCTTTCATATGCCATTGTTTTTTATACTGTCGGGAATGTTTATAAAAGATGAACCTGTACAGAAGTTTGTCGGAAAAAAAGCCGTACATTGCTGATTCCCTATGTTGTTTTTTGCATTATTGGCCTTATAATTACAGCGGTTATACCCCGGTGGAGAATTATGCTGAATCTGAAGAATATTTTAGCTGATATTTATCTTGCCGGTCCCGATCACATCAATGTTTCGAGCGTTTGGTTTCTTGTGACGCTGTTTTTGTCTTCACTTATGCTTCAGCTATGTCTTAAACTGAAAAAATTCGCCTTGATCGGAATAATTGTACTTTGCAGCGTTGGATTTTATATCGGTTTAAACGGACAGTTGACAGACTCACTTCCCGCCGGAAGACTTCCTCTTAGCATAGATGTTGCTATGACTGCATTGTTTTTTCTTTCAATCGGATATTATGAAAAGAATTTGATAATAAAATTTACAAATCTGATAAAAAAATCATTCTGGCTGCAATGCGGACTTTGTATTATATTATTTGCACTTAGTGTTTTAGCTGCTTATTTCAACGGAAGAGTTAATATACATGAACCCGTGTTTAACAATCTTTTGATATATATACCGGGTGCCTTTGTCGGAACAGCGTTCGTTATAATTTTGTCAGTTTCAATTTCATGTGTAAAGGTTTTACAGAAGATATTTATTTTCATCGGTCAGAATTCTCTTATAATACTTGGTGTTCAGGCAATTATGATCAGACTGTATATACTGGCGGCAGAATGCATAACCGGTGAAGAATACAAGCTTTATTATCTGCCTCAAGTACATGCCTTGATATCAGCTGTGACGGTTACATTTTTTAGTATTGCGGTTGTAATTGCATACAATTACCTTTCAAAAAATATCAAAGAAAAAATGTCAGACAATCGGAAGTATACTGAATGAACGGAGGTTGGAAATGTCTGAGATGAATTATGCGTATGCAGATATGATATATCTGCTTTGGTGCGCAGTTAATAAGTGTGCGCCGGAAAAAAAATATATCCGATCTGCTGACGTTGAAAATCTGCTAAGAATGAGTGTGTCACATAAGCTGACATCACTTGTGAATGAAGCCGTTAAGGAAGCGGACGATAGTCTCTTCTCTCCTGAGGACAAGAGACGGTTTGAGACAGAAGCGTTAAAGGCGCTGAGGGTCAATTTGCTGTTTGATTATGATACGAAAAATGTGTTAGCTTTATTAGAGAAAAACAAGATCTCATGTATGCCGCTCAAGGGATATATTCTGAAAGAGTATTATCCTAAGGCTGAACAGCGGCAGATGGGCGATATTGATATTCTGATCGATCCTGAAGATGCTGATAAAATCCGGGAGATCATGCTTGCGGCCGGATATAGCTGTACAAGCTTTAATGAAACACATCATGATTCTTACTTTAAAGAACCGTTTCATCTTTATGAATTTCACCGCACCCTGTTTCTTGGCGCTGAAAAAAAATGGGATGAATACTATAGAAATATTATCGAACGTCTGCAAAAGAATCCAGAGAATGAATATGAATATAGATTTTCTCCTGAAGATATGTATATATATATTGTTATGCATGGTCTGAAACATTTTCTGGACAGAGGAACGGGACTGCGTTTCCTTACAGACATATATTTTTATCTGAAAGCCGAGAAAATTGATTTTGACTATGTTGAAAGGGAAATGAAAAAGCTTGACGTATATTCATATGAACGGCTTTTCCGGGAGCTTACAATTAAGGTTTTTTCGGAGGAAAGCGGCGGACATGATCTGAACCTGAGCAAGGAAGAGGAAAAGGCTCTGTATGAATTGTATAGTTCAGGTGCATATGGCAGTACGGACGTAGCGGTCACACATCGTATGGAGCGGCTGACAGACGGTACAAAAGGTCATATGAAAAAACCGGTATATGTCTTGAAAAGATTTTTTATTATCCCGGAAATATATAAGCTGAAATATCCGAAAATGTATAAAAGTGTTGTGTTAAGGCCTGTGCTTGTTGGTATAAGAATGGTCAATGGTCTTAAAAACAAAAAACATCTTATCGCCAATGAATTAAAAGTACTGAAAAAATATCCTTCCGATTCTTCCGAAAAGGATTAAGAAAGGATTTTACACCATATATTTTGACTTAAAAGATCAAACACCTCTGTTTCTGACAGTAAAAACTAATCAGAAACAGAGGTGTTTTTGCGTAATGAATCGTATAAAAAAGCATGGATTAAATTAAGCAGCCGTATTGTGTCATTTTTTTCGTCAGGCGATGCAGGAAAAGAATCAGTAAGGCAGACACTCAGCTGTCATGCTTGATTTATTCAGTGTTTACTTAATCAGGTTTCTATAAACTTCAAGAATAATGGATTTTTCTTGATAATTCTGCGCCCATCAATTGATGCCCCCTTAATGTTGGATGAACGCCGTCGGCTAACAGAGCGGGACAATTGATACGATTAAAAACACTGTTGTGAGTCATGTCGATTAATTCTATGCCGTAATAGTCAGCAACTGTCTTTTCAAGCTGAAACATATCCTCAAGTGTTTTACCGTTTCCGTTCTGAGCAGACAGGGACCAGTTTCCGGAAGCATTGCCATACTTTGACGAATTAATTGGCGTTATGATAAATATTTTACATTCAGGATTGTCACTCATGATTTTTTCGATAACATATCTCATATTGCTGTAAACAGTGCCGCCAACCTCAATATTATCTTCAAAAGTTCCGAAATTATCATTTCCTTTCCAATCGTTGATGCCGAAAGCAATCGTTACCATGTCTGCGCCGCTGAAATCAATGGTGTCGATATGATCTCTTGCGTTGAGTTTATCTCCTACAGTTGCATTATGGACAAAACCG
>CACWRT010000029.1 GCA_902763365.1 uncultured Ruminococcus sp. | reverse complement strand
CTCTTTTATCAAGATAAACTCGTCATAATCTGCTATCATGACTTTCACGAAACAAACATTGCCGTCTGTGCCGGCTTCATAGCTGTAACCGTAATCATTAAGAATACATCTGAAAATGTAACCCATTTCTTCATCTTTCGCATAGCCGTCTTTCCATGAAGCAACAGCGTATCTCGCTTTGTCTGCCGTATCATCTCCTGCCCTGTTACCATAGTAGCTTAACCTCATTACCATCATCTCCGTTCTGTTTTGGGGCTTCAAGCCCCATTTTTATTTCTGCAAGGTTTTTTATTTCCTTACATCAACTATTATAACCGATATATCGTTCATGTTCAACATCTAAACTGAACGAACTTTCGGTTATATTTGTTTGATACTTTGTTCAAAATATGAACTTGTATTCGTTCAGGTTTTATGTTACAATAGATTTAACCGGAGAGGGGGGATAAGCATGGGAATGATATATAAAATCAATGTTCTGCAAGCTCTGAAAGATAAGGGTTACTCAACATACCGTATCAAGAATGAAAAGCTGTTGAGCCAATCGACTTTACAGAAACTCAGAGAGGGTAAACCTGTATCGTGGGAGAACATAGAAGCATTTTGCCGACTTCTTGAAATTCAGCCGGGAGAATTACTTGAATACAAGCCTGATACAGCAGAAAATGAATAATTTTCTTTCTCTGACGGTAAAAGTACATAAAAAAAGAAGCCAACAGGGAATAGGACGATAATATGCCCTGACTGACCTGTTGACTTCTTGAAACAAAAAAGCATTTTCAGCAGAACATAGCCGAAAATGCTCAAAAATGTATATCACTTTCTTGAAAGTAGTCGAAAACTTACAAAATAACGAATCAAAAATTGTCAAAAACTAACTTGACAAACAATTATTGATGCTGTACAATAAAAAATGTATGTTGAAAAAGTAAACACCAAAAGCCCATCGCTTAATTACCAGTTAAACGACAGGCTCACTCGCAAAGGTATCCGAACTACCTCTAACGAATTTCTGATGCCCAATAAGGCACTTCTATGCCTTTTGGATATATTTGTGTCAAGTCAATGCCTTTTTGCGTGGAAAGCACTCGGTATTGACTTGGCATATTCTTTTTGTTACACTTGCCTTTATGTCTGTGCATAGACTTCCGTCTATGTGCTGACATAAGAGCAATAAACGGAGAGGATCTGTGCTTTGCTCTTAGCACTAAAACTGAATAGATAACACAAGCGAAAATACGAAGGTATCATAACAGTTTTGCCACGACACCAAACTTCATTGGTCGAGCGAGCCAACAGAGTACCATTCTGCTGCTACCTTGACTACTCGGTAAGGCCCCAAAACCTGTTTAATACGATGTGGTGAAACCACCGGCGAGTACCCGACAGCACCCAACATCAGGATAAGATAACCTGTGTTATTGTTGAAGATAATCTTGTCAGAGAGATTATCTTCTGATAAGGGAATAAGCACTCGGCTTACACCTTTATCGGAGGATAATCATCCTCTTTGTAAAAAAATAGCCGAAAGGCAAGTTCAAAATCTTACCTTCGGCTATGAAAGAAGTTTAATTGACAATTTGCGGTTATAAAGAACAATCAAACTCCTCTGTTTTTTCGAGTCCGAGTGACAGGAGTCGAACCTGCGGCCTCTTGAACCCCATTCAAGCGCGCTACCAATCTGCGCTACACCCGGGCGGTACTTTAATAGTATATCACAGAAGCATAAAGTTTGCAAGAATTATTTCATCCGAACTCTCACAAGATATTTGAGCTTTTTTTGTGCATTTATCACAACAGCAACCAAGCGTCTGTTCGAGTGTCTGCTTTATCAATAGTTTTTCGTCAATTTTTCATTCCGTATGAAAATTATCCGACAAATATCATCAAGGTGCAAGAATTAAAAACAAAAAGACCTTCATTAATTTGTATATATTCATGATTTTTTATATTTATGCACTGAAAATGTATATTTTTCATTTACTTTATTACATTTTTATGCTATAATCAGTATATCCTATAGTCAAGGTTCTCCATTTTTGTGTTGATATTCCGTGTGTGTTTGTGTTTTCATTCTCTCCTTGGCTATAGGATATATTTTTGTCTTTTTTAAAAAAAACACTTGAAATCCGACTTATACTATGATATAATAAGTAGGTACTTGAAAATCACTTGGTTTTCGACCATACGGAGAGTTGTCCGAGCTGGCCGAAGGAGCACGATTGGAAATCGTGTAAACGCTAACCCCGTTTCGAGGGTTCGAATCCCTCACTCTCCGGAAATTCCCCCTGTATTTTGCAGGGGGATCTTTTTGTAGTTAATAATAATATAATGTTCTAAGAAAAGTTTCCGTATTTTAAGTAAATACTGTAGTTTTGAAAAATCAAATCAGCGAATCAGCTGACAGGAATGTTTATTATATTGAATTAAATTCAGACACAAATTACGATACAACGATACATTTGATACGAATTTTATAGTGATAATGTTTATAGGGCAAACAGCGAAACACCCTGCCGGAGAAATAAAAGCTCCTGCAGGGTGTTATTTTACTCCCTTGTTTTCATAATAAACGCATCTTAACGCTCTGCCCTTTTAACCTTAGCAAGATAAATCCCTGCTTTACGGATCCGGGCTCGCTTTGATCTGTTATTTTGAATTTTTATTCAGTTTGCAAAGTCTGTTCCTTTCCGCAAGGACACCGTTTGTTTTTTTGCATATTGCAAGTGACGACTTTTCGTCACCGTCTACTATAGCCTTTTGCAGCTCTTCAATATTGAAATTCAGTTCGTCCTCAATCTGTTCTGTTGCTCTGCCGCTGACAGGATCGCTGTATTTTATATTTTCAGCCAGCTTTTCAAGCTCCGATCCGAGCTCATCGCTGACATCCGACTGAGATATAAGCACATTCATTTTTGACTGGAGATCACGCATCCTGCTGACATCCTTAATAATTTTCTCATCCTGATGCTGAACCTCGTCACGAACTGCATCAGCCGAGATCATTCCTGCAGCCGCCGCAGCAAGAATCAGTACGAAAACAACAACAGGAATCCATGTGGGAATAAACTGCCCGATTGCCATTGCTGCAACGGAAAGAACTATCTGACAAAATCCGTAGATCAGCCCTATTCTTGCGATGGGAAAGCCATAAAATTTACTTCTTACATTCTCAGTGCCGTCAAATGCCAGTTTCATTACGATAAGCTGCATAAGTATTGCCGCCATTCCAAAACCGTAGCTTACCCAGAAAACTCCTGCCTTTGTGAACGGCGCGGCAAATGATACAACATTAAATACCACAATGGCAATTACTGCAAATATAAGAACTCTGACTGCATTTTTACTAAGCGTCATTTTAACTCACCCTTTCTTTTTTCCGCAGTTATTACAGAACATTCCTGTTATTCCTTTGTTGCCGCACTCACAATCCCATGTTTCAGGTTTCCGTGCGCCGCAGATGCTGCAAAAATTTCCGGTTATGTTCTTGTTACCACAGGGGCAATCCCATGTTTTCGCTTCTTCCGGACGCTTGCTGCCGCATATATTGCAGAAATTGCCGATTATACCCTTATTACCGCACCCGCAGTCCCAGGTGTCGGCTTTTTTCTCAGGACGCGGTTTGCCGCAGTTATTACAGAATTTTCCGATAACGCCTTTGTTGCCGCAGTCGCAGTCCCATGTATCAGAAGGCTGCGGCTGTGGTCTTTTGCTGCCGCAGTTATTGCAGAACATTCCTGTTATTCCTTTGTTGCCGCAGCTGCAGTCCCATGTGTCAGCCGCGCCGGAAAGAACACTCTGTCCGATATCCTTTGTTGTATCGAGCACAGGGGACATTGCGTCCTTTGTCATATTCATGACGCTGCCCATTGCTCCGAGCGTTATGCCCAACCCCGCAATATCGCCAAAACCGCCGGACGATCCACCGTTTCCGGTGATGCCGTTCTGCATAGCTTCAAGTCCTACCTGACGGGCAGTTTCCTGCTGATAGGTATATCCCTTCATTTTCATTTCCATAGCTTCGGCTTCTGCCTGCATACGATATGCGTCGGCTTCCGCCTGTGCTTTCATGCGCAAGGCTTCTGCATCACCCTGTGCGCCGATCATTTTCAGTCTTGCCGATGTCTGGGCTTCAATATATTTGCGTTCGGCAGCGGCTTCTGCCTCTTTTTTGCGGATATCTTCTTCACGTACTTTAAGATACTGATCCGCATACTGCTGTTTCATACGTTTGAAATTCGGGTCGTCGTCGGGTGTCAGAACAATGTTTACATAAAATCCCGGCATAGTCAGACCGTATTCTGCAATATCCGCATTAATACGTTCACGCAGACTATCGGAAAGCTCCTGCAAATGATAGTCGATCTCAAGTATATTATAACCGTTGTCTTTAATTGTCTGAGCAAGATAAGTTTTTACACGGGTCATTATCATCGAGCGGAAAAATCCTCTGCTGCCTTTTGCGCCGAAAATATTGTCCTGCTTCATACCCTCAGTCGTACCCACAAGTTTCAGAAGCAGCTTGCGGGAATCAGTCACACGGATATTGAATTCACCGCTTGCGCCTATCTCTATGTGCATACCCGAAGCCGGGTCAAACAGACGCACTTTACTGTCCGTGCCCCATTTAATGCCCATCTGAGTAGCAAGGTTTATGTAATACACCTCAGAATGGAATGTTCCGTCGGTGTCGGTGGGAAGCTTGTAAAGTTTTTCAAGTATTGGCAGCTGTTGAGTTTCGAGGGTATAGCGACCTGCGCCGAACAGGTCGAGCGCCTGACCGTCGCGAAAGAAAATAGCCTCCTGGCTTTCGTGGACGATGAGCTGTGAGCCGAGGTTAAAATCCTCTATCGGGTGTTTCCATACCAGCGTTTCGTTATCGCCCTCATATTTGATTATGCTTGCAAGTCCGTCCTTTTTAATATGCTCCTGCGCAAGCTGCCTTTGCACATCGTTTACAAAGTCACAGACAGGGCAGGTATATGTATTTGCGTTTTTCGCAGCGATAAGCTTTATGCCGCACTGAGCGCAGGAAAATTCCTCCACCCTGGTCATATCGGACTGTTGGTTTATTTTCTCCCGACAGACGGGGCAAAGCGCGCTGTCGCCTTTGAACTGATCGAACACGACCTCATTTCCGCAGTGGGCGCATTTGCGGCTTGCGAGCTTATTGGTTTTTACGTCAAAGGTATAACGGCAGCTGCACGTTATTCTCTTTGTTCCGAACAGCCCCGTTCCGAAAAGACCTGAGCTTGCCTCGGCATATTTACCGCAGCTCGGACACTCAATTACAAATTTACTCATTTTCTTTTCCTCCGTTTATTCAAAAGTTACTTCCATATTTTTCAGAGCATACTCCAGGCACATCAGCATTAGTTCGTTCCTCGTTCTGCCCGTCGATTCAGCTACCTTGTCAAGGTCGGCTATCATATCCTTCGGCATACGGACAGAGATCACTGTTGTTTCTCCTTTGTATTTTTTCGGCGGTATAATCAGTTTGGGTATTTCTTTTTCGGGCATTTGTATCACTTTCTTGTTGTTGATGTGTTGACATCAGACGTATAATGTACTATAATTGTATAGAAAGGAGCTGGTAATATGGCAAGCATAAATATTAGAGTAGACGATGATATCAAGGCTCAGGCTCAGGAGCTTTTTGCTTCTCTCGGGATGGATATGAGCACGGCTATGAACATCTTTCTCCGTCAGGCCATCTCATTCGGTGGTATTCCGTTCACTATCCGTCAGCCGAGGTTCAACGAGGAAACCGAGAGGGCTATTATCGAAGCTCACAATGGCATCGGTCTGAGCAAGGCTTACGACAGCGTTGCTTCACTCAGGGAGGCTCTCGATGCTGAAGATTAAAGTACACAACAAATTCAAAAAAGACCTTAAGCTAATGAAAAAGCGCGGTTATGACGAAGAAAAGCTATGGGCTGTCGTTGATAAGCTCGCTGCGGGCGTACCCTTGCCGCCAAAGAATCGAGACCACGCCCTGACAGGCAATTATCTCGGCTCGCGCGAATGTCATATCGAGCCTGACTGGCTTCTGGTATATGAAATACAGAACGATGAATTGGTTCTCGTCCTCATCCGCACCGGCACTCATTCCGACCTCGATTTCTGATAATCCCCCTCGATGTGAGGGGGGTTTATTAGATCTTATACTTTTCGCGCAGTTTGCAGTTTTTCATCTTTGAGACAAGGTTATTATCAATATATCTCCATATTTTTTCAGAATCATTTGCTATCATTTTGATTTCCATTTCAAAATCATCATCAGCCGTTTTATTAACAAGACCATGAATGAGATTGTTGCGTTTTTCAAACCATTTTTTCATTTTATTAAAGTGCTTTTTTATTGCGTCACGATCAATATTCTCGTCAATATCCATATAAAGATCCTGTAAATAACCGTTCAAGCAATCTGTATTCATTTCCGTACGATACTTAGTTTCAAAAGCTGTTGCATCTTCATAGCTCATTTTCAGAATACATTTTATTATCTTTATTTTTTCGGTGATATTCTGTAAATTTATGTTATCGCTTTTTGTCAGATAATAAATGAAGGGCTTGATCTTTTCTGTCATTTCAAGCTTTTTAGTCTGCAATGCTTTTTCAAGCGTTATTACACCAATTTTATCAAGGAAAGATAGCAATCTATCTTCCATTATTGCGTAGGAAATAAAGATAGCTTCATAATAAAACCCTTCCTGCATAGCCCGTTTGTATTTTTCTATCTGTGTTTTGTAGGAAAAATACTTTTCCATATTGTTTTTTACGTTTTCCATTTGTTTTCCTCCTTGCTATAAAGCGGCCGAATATCGGCCGCGTATCTTGTTGTCTACTTCTCCACCGTTTTCAGCTCCCAGCCGGATACATTGCATTGACCGTTAAAGTTATCACCGACCGCCACCACAGTTCCGTCCTTTTTCAGCCCCACTGTGTGATAGCACCCTGCCGAAACAGCTATGATATCACTCCAGACGGACACATCGCATCGACCGTCATCGTTTTTACCGACCGCCACCACAGTTCCGTCCTTTTTCAGCCCCACTGTGTGATTAATTCCTGCCGAAACAGCAATGATATCCCTCCAGCCGGACACATCGCATTGACCGTAATCGTTATCACCGACCGCCACCACAGTTCCGTCCTTTTTCAGCCCCACTGTGTGGTAACCTCCTGCCGAAACAGCTATGATATCACTCCAGACGGACACATCGCATCGACCGTCATCGTTATAACCGACCGCCACCACAGTTCCGTCCCTTTTCAACCCCACTGTGTGATACTCTCCTGCCGAAACAGCTATGATATCACTCCAGCCGGACACATCGCATTGACCAAAGTTGTTAGAACCGGTCGCCACGACTGTTCCGTCCCTTTTCAGTCCCACTGTGTGAAGGCGCCCTGCCGAAACAGCTATGATATCACTCCAACCGGACACATCGCATTGACCGTAATCGTTATCACCGACTGCCACCACAGTTCCGTCCCTTTTCAACCCCACTGTGTCGTAATGTCCTGCCGAAACAGCTATGATATCATTCCAGCCGGACACATCGCATTGACCGTAATCGTTATCACCAGCCGCCACGACTGTTCCGTCCCTTTTCAGTCCCACTGTATGTCCCTCTGCCGAAATAAAAGCGGAGTTTTTTGCGCCTATTGAAGCAGGCTCAGCGATAATTTCAGCTAATTTGTCAGATGAATCTTTGTATCCATTTATTTGATTAAACAACTCTGCCGCCTCATCATACTTCCCGGCATTCATCAGGGAAACAGCGTTATTATATTTCATATCCGGAATAACAACAAATATAATAAGGCAGGCGGCGGCAGCGGCTATTATAGCTGCCGCTGAAACTACGGCGGCTGTTATCTTCTTTTTTCTTGCTGCTGCCTGCTGCGCGGCGAGTTCAAGCCCGCGCTTTTTTTCCTTACATTCGGCTATGAGGCTTTCACATTCCTGTATACGCGCGTCGGAATCCTGAAAATCCTTGATATCCTGATAAGACAGCTCTGCGGCGTCAAAGAGTTCAATGGCTTTCTGATACTGTTCGGGGGATGCTGCGCCGGAATGTGCAGTCTTTGCCTGCGCAAGCTTTTCATTTGCAGAATCATAGATCTTCTGCTTTTTCTGATTTTCCAGGAAAGCAAGCCTTTCATCGCATTTTTTGATATACTCCACCGAGTCCTTGTAATCCGGTATCTTCTCAAATATTCCCTTGATCATTTTTACATGTTTTTCGTTGTGGGGATCAGACTTATAGGTTACAGTAACGCTTCGCGGACCATTTTTTATTGTTTTGTCTTTTTTGGGTCCCTTTTTTTCATATTCCTCCATATTCCGGAAATAGGTCGTTGCTTCTATATAATCTACTTCCTTTATCCTGTCCTCATACCCACGAACATAATCTCTCGCGTCCTTGTAGTCGGATATGGACTCAAAAAGCTTTTTTGCCTCTGTTATTTCACTCTTTGTTGAGCTGCTCTTATTATAAGCTGCCGCCGCCTTCTGATAGATCGATTCCTGATACGCAAGAAGGTTCCTCTTTTTGATAAAGTCCGTGCAGCCCTGCATTTCTGCTGTAAGGGTGCTGTCGCCGTAGCGCATTAGCTTCTGATAATTACTGCTGCTGTCAAAGGGCTGCGCACAGTTTTTAAGGTTTTCACGTTTCCTGATCTTCAGCTCCGCCATAAGCTTGCCGAGATATGCCTCTCCGTTTTCGGGGTCGAGGTCAAGCACCTTTTCGCAGTACTCGTCTGCGCTCTTCCAGTCGCCGTCCTCAAGGAAAATAAAGGCGCGCTTCAAAAGAGAATTGACAGTCGGATTGACGGACGGTATAGCTGTGCTTACGGCAACTTTAGCAGCAGGCTTTGGCTCATCCTTTCTGACTACCTTCTTTATACCGCGAACAATATCATTGATAAAGCCGATCTTGCTCATATCCTGCGCCTGCAAATGCGCAAACTCCTCGGGAAGCTCATAGGCATCCATATTTTTGTAACACGGTATAAGCAGCTTAGAGCGATCTTTTTTCATCATTTTAAGGAATCTTGACCACTCGTTCTTTACCCACACAGCATTAAAATATTCCGGCTTTGTGCCGATGGCAAGCATGACCTTTGCGCTGTTCAGAGCCGCAAAAATACACGGCTCATATGCAGAACCTAACTTATCCTCAAGAGTTATGGCAGCATAGAAAACCTTGAAGCCCTCTGTTTTCAGCTGATAATATATGTCATTGGCAATCACACTGTCCTGTGTACGGCTGCCGCCCTCGTCTGTTTCCTTATAGCAGATGAAAACATCATACGGTTCTTCCTTTGCGGAAAGCGCAAGTATTTCCTTCTGTATGCGGTCAATTTCCTTTGCTTCACGCTCATACAGATCACGCTGTACAGAATCGGCGCAGCGTACCGCCTCTTTGTAATCCTCATCCGCAACTATAGAATCGAATGAAGTACGGTGACAGGTGGGAATACGCTTAAAAGTCTGAGGGTCTTCTACATATTCAATACCGAATTTGCAGAGTATGAGCCCCCAGTGAGCCTCGGCATCATCGGGGTTTGACTGAACCAGCTTTTCATAAAGCGTTTCCGCCTTGTCAAATTCGCTTTTCATACGCAGTATATTTGCACGGTTGAAAAGCGCCTGCAAATTCTCATCCTTTGCAGTGGTTACAGTCTGTGTCGTGCCGCAGTATTCACATTCGCATACAGTCATACCCTCGGTCACGTCAAGAGTTCCTCCGCACATTTTACATTTTAACACAGCCATTTATTTTTACCTCCGTTATTTTACCTCAGACACAGTATGTCAAAACTTGTACTCACTTTTCTGAATACAAGTATACTACAATTGTATTCTTGTTTCAAGTAATTTTTAACAAATTATTTTAAAATTTTTAAAAAAATATTAACAAAGCACCGGCGAGCCACTTCCGGCGTGACGCTGGACCCTAAAACGCGGGGTTTGCTGCGCTTACGCTCCGCTCCCGGCTCATCGCTGCAACCTTTATTAGTCGCGGTTATTACTTTTTATATCGGCTGTTATTTTATGTTCCTGGCTCAAAGTCATTGAAAAACTTATTTTACACCGATGAAATATATCTGTATGCGAGCAGCTATAATTCTGATCTGAATAATTCATAAAAAAGCCGTGTTTCCTAAACATCAGAACAGGAATCACGGCTTATATTACACGCATAATCTGCTGCAATGGATACTTTTACCTGAAAAACGTTTTGTAAAGTGCATGATAAATAATATAATTTACAATATACAATACAAACATATCTTCTCCAACGATCGTATGCAGTTTTTTACCTATGAGGGAAAAAGCCCATATGTATTACAGCTTTATAATATTATGTCAGTCATTCAGAAACTTCATTATTTCGGGAATATCTTCAGAGTCTTCGCCGGGATTGATACCGTGGTAATCGTCATCGTGAGAAATAAACGTACACTCTGTTGAGTCTTTCAGTTTATTATATAATGCTTCTGCATTCGTTTCATACTTTACTCTCGGATCGCCTTTGCTATGGATCAGCAGAACAGGAATTTTTATCTCGTCAGCCCAGTACACAGCAGATCTCTTTTTATACTCCTCCGGCTTTTCATCGGGGGTACCTCCAATACAGCCCCGGAGCATTTCCTGCATATCTTCCCTTTCATTATATTGGGAGCCCAGATCACTTATACCTCCGGCTACAATGATTTTCTTTACCCTTTTATCCTCCCGTGCTGTCATATATGTCTCCATGCCGCCCCTGGATATGCCCAGAACGCAGAAGTCATCCATATTTACAAAAGAAAACTTATTATCGCAAAGATCTATCAGCCTGAATACATCATGCAGTTCATCACCGCCAAATTCATCAAAACCCTCACAGCCATTGTCCCCCCTGAGTTCACAGCCAACAACAACACGCCCGGTCACAGCACACATATTTGCCAGAAAATCCGGATCCTGAGAAGTATAATTCCAGTGTCCGCCTCTGTTGTAAAGCATACATTTACAAGGCTCCTGAGATTCAATAACAGCAGTCGGAATGGAAATATATGCCTTTATCTGATAACCGTCAGAAGTATAATAAAATTCGTATGTTTCACATCTGCTTTCTGGTTCGCTTTGATAACTTGCATCTTCGTATGAGTGAGATACTTTTTCAATATCAGATACTTCATAGCTTTCGTAATCGGAAAAATTCAACCTGCCAACTGATTTTGATTTTTCCGAAGAGCTTTGGACAGAGCTTTCACCGGACCCATCTGCCGGACTGTCATCCGAGCTTACAGCAACAGATGTATTACCTACTTCTGAGTACGCGGAACTATTATTCTGACATCCGACAAACGATATCGCCATCACAGCTAAAAGACTGAGCGCTAACAATTTTTTCATATTATAAACACTCCTTGTTTTCATGTCAGAGACAACCATCATTTCATTTTTCCTTCATCGTCATAGTAGTTGTAATCGGATACATCAAGATGTTCATCCTTTTTGAGATTACCATCACTTCTTTTAAACATTCCGCTTCCGGCGGTATAATTCTCATTTGCATTTCTTCTTGTGATAGCAAGAAGTACTATAAAGAAAATCACAAAAACAATCGCACCAACATCCATAAATAATCCTCCATTATCGTTATTTCTCATCACAGCACGATCCTTGCAGTTTATCAGTCCTGCTTATGCTTTTGCACCTCTTGCGAATCGTCCTCTCCGTCAATACAGCTTTTTGCAAGCCGTCTTTTGCGGTACAGCGTTGCCGCCATGTAGATAATGAGGACAGGTATCAGCAAGAGTGCAAATAAGCGAAGCGAAGAGGTTATAAGATATTTTGTCAGCAGTGGTGTTCCGAGTACTGAAATCAAACTGCTGATGTAAGCCCCGAAGATTCTGATAATTATCAGACCTGCACATATGTACACTGCTATTGGTCTGTAATGTTTTTTGATGATAAAAAACAACAAGACCGAGATGATAAATGCGGGGTATATCGCTGCGTTAACTGCCGAACTCAATACAGAAACCCGAGCGTTATTCTGCCAACTCAGATATTGGTCAACATAAGCATGAAGACCGTCCACTCCTATAAGCATTATCGCAATTTCTGCTGCCGCACGGGGGTTGATCGAGTCCATTATCGACTTTACTGTTCCAAAAAGCAGAACGGCTGAGATCAGACCCGAACTAATAGCGGCAACAATCTGTGCGGCATCTTCATAATGCGTCTGAACTGCGCGGTTTTCGGTCAGATTGAAAAAAATGTACCATAACAGCTGTACAAGATTTGTAATGAACGCGGCGGCAAACACAGCTGTTTGTACTCTTTTATACAAGGGATATTCGATTATCGGATTCACCTCGGGATAGCTTCGCAAATCGTCATCATTTAACAGCTTATCCAAAGTGGTATCCAGTACCGAGGCGAGGGACTTTGCCGTAAGCAGATCAGGGTAACGAGAACCATTTTCCCAGCGAGAAACCGCCTGACGTGACACATACAATTTATCCGCAAGCGTCTGTTGAGTGAATCCCTTTTCTTCCCTCGCTTTTTTTATGTTTTCTCCGAATTCAGCCAAGTTTACCATTCCTCCTTTCTTTTTTACCTCATTATATATCATAGCCATGAAAAAAGATAGCACCACCTGCCAAAAACAATGTTGACAGAATGGTGCGTCCTGTATTTAAGCCGTTTTTTGAATATATTATAGAAATAAAAAAAGCGCTGCAAAACATTTTAATGTCTGCAAAGGTCTTCAATTTGATTCCTCACATATTCAATTCTTCATCGGAAACAGCGTCAGCTGGTTATTATCATAACAGATTCCGAGAAAGATTTCTTTTGCGTGTTTATACCCCTGTTTCTTCATTTCTTTTTTCAGCCACTCGTCATTAAGACCTTTTCTTTTCAGGTTTTCATCCATGATTCTTCCGTCCATAATTATTTCCGTTCCGATATGCTCAGGCTGGGGATTCAGTTTCATATCTTCGGGATTCAGCGGACGTTTCGTACTGACAGGCAAAACAGAAAGCTTACCGTTATATTCAAAGACGGCAGTCTGAATATCGTTCAGATCAAAATAGCCCTCCTGACGGCACAGAAGCATAAATTCACTCAGCTCCAGCTTGGCTTTTTTCATATTCTCACGGTATAGCTTGCCGTTATTGAGAATGATGGTGGGTGTGCCGTTAATGAATTTCCTGGTTCTTGACATAGCCCTTGTCAAAAAGCTTAATCCGACTGTTACAGCACCGAAAATAAACATTGATATGGTCGGCTTCCACCAGGGATTTTCGAGAGTAGTAGCAAGCTCTGCTGCAATAGAACCGATGGTTATTCCTGTGATATAGTCAAAAAATTCAAGCTGAGCCACCTGTTTGTGACCGATTATCTTTGCTATCAGGAAAAGAACGGCGGCGGAAAACAGCGATGCGAAAATAACCTTTAACACTTCCATATAATTCCTCCGTATAAAATAGCCGTAAGCTATGTTTTTGTATTATTACATACCCCACGTTGGGCCGCGATGGTTGCCAGTGTGTCGCCTAATTGTACAAGTACAGCGGATAATAAAGACAGTTCTTCATCGCTTAGTTTGCACGCTATGGCATTTGCTGCAGCAGTAATCGAAGCAGTCAGTTCACACGAATTCATTTTCATCATTCCTTCCATATCATACCAAATTTATCAGTATTACATACTATGAAAGATCGCGCGAAAATGCCGCCTCAAATGCTCAAAATCTGTCTTTTCTCATTACGGCAGATCCGGTTCAGGAATATCGTTTTCAAGATTATCCCGCGCCAGATCATTGTCAATTTCTTTATATACCTTTGAAATCGGTTTTTCCTGTCGATGCGGTGTTGTATGATACACCTTTTGCGGCGGCGCCGCTGTCCCTGCAATAATTGGATCGGCAGTTTTCTTGCCATGCTTTGCTTTTCCCTGAATATCGGGAACAGCTGCCCGGTCGCTGCGATGTTTTGTATGCGTTCTCTCGGGACGTTTCATTCCTTGTTTTGCCATATATTTCACCTCATGGTTATTATGAGTGAAAAAACAAATTTTTATTCTTCATGGATGACGCAGCAGACTTTTTTCCCGAAGCCGCAGGACGGCTGCCCTTTTTTCGATATTTCAATCAGGGAGGCTTTCTTTGCCTGAACTGCTTTGCGAACTGCGAGCTTTTGAAAGCATGGATTATGTTTCCCGATATCAGCGCATAAAGAAAAGCCCTCGCTGTGAAACAAGGACTTTACAAAAGTCAATAACTCTTTCGTTTTTGCAAAATATCAAGGCTGTGATTCGTAGCTCCGATCAGATCAAGACGTTCGCACGTTGCGAAATGATAATCGAGCCACTTTGCAAAGGTCTCATCGTCAAAATCTTCGAGATAAGCCCTCATATATCGGCTTGCACCATCGGCGGCAATTATCTTGACACGGTCGGCTTCTACAATACTGTTAAGCTCATCTATGTCCTCAATTCGCACCATCTCAAACAAGTCTTTCGGTTCGCTGATGCACTTCCAATTGTCGGTAAGCATATTCAGCTCCATGATTGAATTGAGTTGATTACAGCCGAAAACATACTGTATAACCGTTGCTTCGTTCATGCAGTAAGCAACAAAAATATGACCGCCCGGCTTCGTTACTCTGACAGCTTCTTCAAGCGCCTTGATCTTTTCCTCTTTGGTGTAGAGGTGATACATCGGACCGAGTACGAGCGTGAGATCGAAGATGTTACTCTCAAACGCAGAGAGATCGAGGGCGTTGCCTTGAATTGCACGAATACTCTCGGTACCCGTGAGCTTGCTTGTCAGAATATCAAGATTATGCTGCACAAGCTCTACCGCAGTAACGTCATATCCTTCCTTTGCGAGCGTTACGCTGTATCTGCCCGTGCCGGCGCCGACCTCCAGTATTTTAGCGTCCTTATCCGTCAAGTATTGGTCGATATACCTTCTTGTCGTGAGGTATTCGACCTGACCAACACGATCTCTGACGAGACGGTTTTCCTCGTCATATTCGTTATAGTAATTTTCGAGAAATTTATTTTCGTTCATTACGTTTTCCTCACGATCGTCAGAAAATGCGGGCTCATTCCGATCACGGTACGCTCGTATTCCGTCAGGTGAATGAGTTCAAGCAGCCTTTTCCTGCCGATAGTATCGTTCCATTTTTCGTCGAGCATCGGCGTTATCCAAACGCTGCCCTCGACCGCTCGCGTGTCTGATACCTCGAAGCCACTTTCCTTCAACTCGCTTTCCATATCGTCCACATGGTGAAAATATGCGTTTGCAATAAAAAACGGATACTTTTCCGGGCGGTCGTGTTCGCCTGTAGTGATCTCTTTTCTGAGCATATCCATGTATACATCATCATCGAGAAAATCGTTATCCCTGCCGTAGGTAGAGAGCGCCCAAGTTGCGGTGCTGTATTTCGATATTCCCGCAGCTATCAGCAAGCCGCCCTTTTTGAGCACTCTATACGCTTCATTCAGCGCCTTTACACGCTCCGATTTTTCCTGCAAATGATACAGCGGACCCATCAGCAGCACAACGTCTGCGCTCTCGTCGGGCTTGTCAATATTTCTTGCGTCACCGACCTCCGCTTTATACGGCGTTTTCATATTCTTCTTCGCGTATTCGACCGCCTTCGGCGCAAGCTCTATAAGCGTTACGTCGTGACCATTTTCGGCGAGCCACTCGGAGTATTTCCCGACACCGCCGCCGATGTCGTATATCACGCTTTTTCCTGTGATGTAGTCGGATATGATCTCCTTCGAACGGTAAAACTCAACAGTGCCCAGCCCGTATTCAAGGCGGTCAATCTCCGCACCGTTATTATAGAAATCATATATTTCGGAAGTATTCTGCATAATGTCCCACCTCTTTCGTATTATTGTAGAAAATTGTATTATAAATGCGGATTTGTGTCAAGAGTCTGCGATGATAATTTTTTTGAAATTGGCAGGCAACCGGTAGTCAGGGCGAGATTTTTGCATAAAATTCAACCAAGCCGACACCTGACCCCTACATATTTGTTTATGCATTTTTGCCGGAAGAAGCTGCTAAAGCTCCTATGTCTCGTCAGCAATATATCAACGGACATTACTGTTATTCCTATAAAGCCGGTATTGTTACTGATGGGTTGGGTATAGTCAGACACATAGTTCCAAGAACACAAAGTCCTATGGTAATGATCTGTTGTGTTATCGTCATACGCTGTCCTCCTTATCCCCGATAGGTTTACGAAGCAGAAACAGCGTCACTATAATACAGATCATCGGCAGATGAAGCAGTATTTGTTTCCTCTGCATCTGTTTTTCCGCATCCGCACAGCAGCCCCGCCATAAAGAGTAAGACAGTGAGTACAATGCAGATATATTTCTTACTGTAATGCTTTTCCAAACTGATATGCTTCACTTAGTTCATCACCCTTTTCTGCCGCCTGACCGGGATCGGAGATACCGCCGCAGAACAGAGAAGCTGCAAGCTCCGCTTTCTCAAAGCAGTCAACCCATCCCTGCAAACCGCTGACAGCTTTTTCGGGTACATATTCCTCATTCTCTGCGGCTGTAGAGAGCATATATACCTTGCGAAACTTATAATCTGAGGGGTAAAGCGGATTCAGACGATCAAGCAGGGTTTTCATCTGACCGCTCATTTCGTAATAATATATCGGTGTTACAAAGACCAGTATATCTGCGTTTTTGACCTTTTCTGCGATCTCGGAAGCATCATCCCTCAAAACACATCTTTGTGCTTTCTGACAGGCAAGACATCCGATACAAAATCCGATGCTTTTTCCTTTAAGGCTGATATGTTCCACATTGTGTCCGGCATCTTTTGCTCCGTCGATAAGCCGTCCAGCCAGTATGTCCGAGTTGCTTTTCGCACGAAGGCTTGTGGTAATTACTACAACATTGCTCATCCTCTTGCACCCTCTTATTTCAGATATTCACGATAGAATCCTTCGATCTTATCAAACGGTATTACTTGGGTATTATCATACAGATCTGTATGAACCGCACCCGGAATGATCATCAGCTCCTTGTTGTCTGTATATTTGCTGTCTTTGGTCATAGCGGCATAAGCGTCCTTTGAGAAATAGCAGGAATGAGCCTTTTCGCCGTGAATGATAAGAACAGCCGAGCGGATCTCATTTGTGTATCTGAGGATGGGCTGGTTCATAAATGACATACAGCCTATAGAATTCCATCCCTCGTTGGAGTTGAGCGAACGCTCGTGATACGCTCTGCCCTTGTAGTATTCGCTGTAATCCTTCACAAAAAACGGCATATCATCAGGCACAGGCAGTTCTACGCAACCGCCCCCGCGGGAGTATTCTCCTTTTGCATATTCGGCAGTTCTGAGAGCATTCAGTGCGGATTTCTTTTCAAAGCGCTTTTCTTCACTGTCCTCGCTGTCAAAATATTCGTTGGCATTTACCCTTGACATATCGTACATGGTTGCTGCGACTGTCGCCTTGATTCGTGTATCGAGTGCGGCGGTGTTGAGCGCCATACCGCCCCAACCGCAGATTCCCAGTATACCGATACGATCAGCGTCAACATTTTCCTGCACACTCAGGAAATCCACTGCCGACTGAAAATCCTCTGTGTTAATGTCGGGAGATGCCATGAACCTGGGCTGACCGCCGCTTTCTCCCGTAAAGGACGGGTCAAAGGCGATCGTCAGAAAACCACGCTCTGCAAGTGTCTGGGCATACAGTCCGCTGCACTGTTCCTTGACAGCACCGAAGGGTCCCGATACGGCAATAGCCGGAAGTTTTCCCTCTGCATTTTTGGGTACATACATATCCGCTGCAAGAGTGATTCCGTAACGGTTGATAAATGTAACCTTGCTGTGATCGACCTTGCCGCTTTTCGGGAAGGTTTTGTCCCATTCCTGTGTCAGTATAAGTGTTTCTTTTTTCATTGTGATTACCTCCGTTTATTAATTGTATAGGTGAAATAGTCAAGGCAGTCAAGCTGAGAAGTGTACTTGTGAATGTTACTCAGCAGCTTTTTTCTATGCTCAGCGATAAGTTTTTTCAGAGCCGTTTCGTTTTGCTCGTCAAGCATATGCATCATGCTTTCTACGCTTTCCGGAGAAAAGCCGGCATCCGCCAGGTTTTCTCTGATCACCGCACTTTCATCAGCCGCATAAGCCATGTTTTCACCTCCGTTGTTTACTGTTTCCAGTATAGCACGGATCCCTTGTAATGTAAAATACCTGTTAATTATCGCTTGTCATTCTTTACAGGAATAGCAAAATGTGATATGATGGATATATCAATTTATAGGGGTGCAATATGGAGATCAGGGTTTTACGCTATTTTCTTGCAGTAGCGAGAGAAGAAAATATGACAAGGGCAGCCGAAAGACTGCATATCTCTCAGCCGTCACTTTCAAAGGAAATCAAAAAATTGGAGGATGAACTGGGACACACACTTTTCGTCCGGACTAACAAAAGTATGCACCTGACGGATGAGGGTATGCTTCTGCGCAAACGTGCCGAGGACATTCTATCTATGGTTGATAAGACGGCAGAGGAATTCAGCCAGCTTGATAATATCATCGGCGGAGAAATACGCATCGGCTGTGCGGAAAGCTATCTGATAAAATATCTTGCAAGGAGTATCAGAAGATTCAAGAAGCAGTACCCGGATTTTATCTTTCATATTTTCAGCGGAGATACCGAGCCTGTAGCCGAAAGGCTTGACCGGGGACTGCTTGATCTTGCTGTGATCGTTGAGCCGCCAAATCTGTCAAAATATAATTATCTTACCATCCCCGAAAGCGACAAATGGGGCGTGGTCATGCGCCGTGACAGTCCTCTGGCGGAGAAATCAGAAATCACCTTTGAAGATCTGTACGGTCTGCCGCTTTTCTGTTCGGAGCAGTCTATCAAGGTGGATTTTCCCCGCTGGTGCGGTGATGATATGGATAAGCTGAATTTTACAGGAACCTTCAATCTTGCTTACAACGGTTCGGTCTTTGTAAAGGAAGGTCTGGGCTATCTGTTGACCTTCGAGCACCTCATCGATACAAGCAAGGGAAGCGGGCTTTGTTTCCGACCTATCACCCCGGAGCTTAAAACAGATATGTATATCATCTGGAAAAAGTATCAGGTGTTTTCTCCTATTGTCGATCTGTTTGTCAGACGTTTGAGAGAGGAATATTGATGCGCATAAACATAGAACAAGGAGCATTTAAAATGATTATTGATTTTAACGACATTCAGGAAGTGACAATCCCCTGCATGAACAACGGCGAGGGCATGATGACCGTCAGAATGTATAATGACGAAAGCTACCGCATTATACCCACAACAATTCATCCCAGCGGCAAAATCGGTCTGCATACACAAAGTTCGGGCGATGATCTGAACTATATCCTCAGCGGAAACGGAATGGCTGTCAAAGACCGAACAGGAAATGGTGTAAAAAACATGAGCATAGGAATGAAACGAGGGACGGTGTATCTTGAACCGCATCAGACAGAGTGGGAAAGAACCGCCAAAGAAACAATATGCACACTCAAAGCCATACTCGGCAGCATAGCCGCAGATATTATTTTCAGGTTTGACGAAAGACCGGAACAGCTTTTGTTTGTCATGGGAGATTTTGAAAAGGATACACGCTCGCATCATATTCATGTAGTGATTTATGGTTCTGATGAATGGAATAATTACATCAACTTCCGTGATTATCTGAACAGCAATACCGAAGCTGCAAGGGAGTATGAAGAAGTCAAACTCAGGCTTGCAGAGCAATATCCTGACGACAGGATAGCCTACACAGACGGCAAGCAGGGACAAATAAGATAATTAATGCGGCAGGGGTTTTCTTTCCTCTGCCGTTTGGTTTCAAGGAGGCTGAAATGTCAATTTTTAAGAAAATAGTTGATTTCTTCAAACAACTATTCAAACGAAAACCAAAGAAGCTCACCCCGAAACAGATCGAGGTGCAGCGCACAAAAGACTTTTTCGATATGATACTCCCGTCAGCGATAAAGTTTTCTACCGATCATTACATTGTCGGTGACAGTTACCGTTGTGTGTGGGCTATTCGTGAATATCCTCCCTCAACAGAGGAACAGGCGATACTTGCACAGCTTGCCGACAAAAACGGCGTAACGCTGCGGATGTATCACAGGCTTGTTGAGAGTATGGAGCAGAGGAAGATCATTCAGAACGCCACCCGAAAAAACCGACTGATGTCCGGCGGCAATGATATGAATGAAACCATCGAAGCCGAAAGCAATCTGAATGATGTTGTTACTCTGCTGGCAAATCTGAGGCGAAATAAAGAGCCGCTTCTCCATTGCTCTGTTTATATCGAGCTTAAAGCAAAAAGTATGAAAGCACTTAAGGACTTGCAAAGTGATGTTACTATGGAACTGACACGCTCCAAAATTTCTGTTGACAGACTGACACTCAGACAAAAAGAAGGCTTCCTCTCTGTCAATCCTGTCGGCTCAAATCAGTTCGGGGATATGTATGAGCGTGTTCTTCCGGCAAGCTCGACGGCAAATCTCTTTCCGTTCAACTTCTCAGGCAAGACCGACCCAAAAGGCTTGTATATAGGCAGAGATAAATTCGGCTCAAATATCCTTGTCGATTTTGACAGGCGAAGTGATGACAAAACAAACAGCAATATTCTGATTCTCGGCAACAGTGGGCAAGGAAAATCCTACTTGCTGAAACTGTTATTGACCAATATCCGTGAAAGTGGCAAAAGTATTATTTGTCTTGATCCCGAAGCTGAATTCGAGGATCTGACCAATAACCTCGGCGGCTGTTATATTGACTTTATGTCGGGCAGATATAAAATAAATCCGCTTGAGCCAAAGGCGTGGAACAGCGAGGATGATACAGCAGAAAAAGAAGATGATGACGGCTCAGGAATAACCGAAGATCTGTCAGCACCGAAAGCTGCATCAGTAACAGAAGAAGAAAGCGATGAGCAAACGCCCGAAGCATTCAACAGGGTGACAAGACTGTCGCAGCACATAGCCTTTCTGAAAGACTTTTTCCGCACCTACAAGGATTTCAGCGATCCGCAGCTTGACACAATAGAAATTCTATTGACAGAGCTTTACACCCAATTCGGTATCACCGACGAAACAGATTACAGAAATAAGAAGCCGACCGACTTTCCCATCATGTCAGACCTCTACAGGCTGTGCGAGGAAAAGTGCAGGAATTTTGATGCAGAGCAGCACCTGTATGACAAGGAAATGTTAAAGGAAATAATGCTCGGCATTCACAGTATGTGTGTCGGCTCAGAATCAAAGTATTTTAACGGGCATACCAATATTACCGATGACAAGTTCCTGTGCTTTGGTGTTAAAGGGCTGCTGGAAACTAATGAGCGTCTCAAAAACACCATGCTCTTTAATATACTTTCCTACATGAGCAATCAGCTTCTCGACACAGGAAATACTGTAGCATCTATAGATGAAATGTATCTGTTCCTGTCAAACAGAACGGCGGTGGAATATATCCGCAATGCCATGAAACGTGTTCGTAAAAAGGAATCTGCTGTTATTTTAGCAAGCCAGAATATCGAGGACTTTCTGCTGCCGTCTATCAGGGAATGGACAAAGCCGCTTCTCGCAATACCGTCAAATCTGTTCCTGTTCTTCCCCGGCAACATCAATCCAAAGGATATGATCGATGTTATGCAAATGGAGATGAGCGAATTTGTGCTTGTTAAGCTGCCTGAGCAGGGTACTTGCTTTTTCAGGTGCGGCAACGAAAGATACTTGCTGAGAGTTATTGTGCCGGCATTCAAGGCGATACTGTTCGGTCTTGCCGGTGGGAGATAAATTCGTTGACATGGATATTTGGGTGTAGTATACTTTTGTTAAAATAACACTCAGAGGAAAACGTTATGAAAACCAAGAAAAAGAAAATAAAGAAAATAATGAAAATAATTCCAATTATTTTGATTACTGTGTCCATACTTGTTTTATTATTGACTGCCTGTACTGTTTATTACTTCGAGTTCACTCCCGAAGGATACAGGATGTCAGTTCCGTATAGAAGCTCGTTTGAAGAAATATCGGATAATGTTTTTTTCAATAAAAACTATTCAGGGGATACAAAAGCTGTTCTCCAAATGATTGATAATGCAAAAGACAGAAATGAAAATTTTTGGGGACAACTTCAGTTTGAAGATGATACGATCATTATTATCTGTGATGATAATGATCTGATATCAAAACTCGGTGGAGATCATGATACAAAAACTCTCTTCTTCCCAACAAAGAAAAACTATATGTCAATTTCAAATGAGTATTGCGACATAGACATTTTTGCACATGAAATGACCCACGCAGAGCTTCATACTCGTCTTACTATCAACGCATTGAATAATATTCCCACATGGTTTGATGAAGGACTTGCTGTACAGAATGACTATCGTGAACAATATGGTTCAGATGCTTGGAAAGAACAGACCGATAACGGCAAAAATGTAATCGCTGTGGAAGATATGGACACTCCTTCTGAGTTTTATGCAGGCTCAAAAGAAGATAGACAGTTTCGCTATCTTAATGCCAAACATGAGGTCGGTGAGTGGATAGCTATTCATAAGCAAGAGGGTTTACTGGAATTGATTGATAAACTAAACAAAGGTGATGATTTCATCTCCTCATACAGTAAATAGATCTTTATTTGTGGTTCAAAAAAATCGAATAATAAAAACAGCCTATCGGTTCGTAAAATGAATCGGTAGGCTTTTTTGTGTAAAGGGGGAATTAAATATGGCAGCCGTAGGTGCGGCATTGAAGAAAATAGCTGTTGCTATTCTATCTAACCCACGAAATTGGAAAACCATCGGCGGCATTATTCTCGGAATTATTATTGTGGTGGTAACACCCTTTGCGGCGATACTTGCCTTGTTCAGCGGAAACATCGAGGTGAATCCCGACAGACTGACAGAGATCATAGCCGAAAACTTGACCGAGGAACAAAACAGCCGACTGCAGATGATCAATGACACCATGACGGAGGTCGAAGAAAAGCTGGATGAGCGTGATCTGTCCGAATACAAGGTTCATGCAGAGGTGTTGTACCTCTTTTTCTTGGTCGATAAGTCGGAGGACGAAAACTTTGTTATGGATTTTGTAAGGTGCTTCCGTGAAAACAGCAGCAACGAAAGAATCATAGCAAGAGTCAACCGAAAATTTGATACGGAAATTGAGCTTGAGGAATTTGAGAAAATGATAACCTCTATCAACGGTGCAAGGCTCAGTGCTGATGGGATGATTGATCCGACTGTTAAAAACAGCACCGATCTTGTGTTCTGGTGCAAAAGAGCCTGCGATAACGGCTGGGGTTATGTTTACGGCGGTTACGGTCAGCTCTGTACCGAGGAATACCTTGACCGGCAGGCACAGTTGTTCCCCGGCGATAATGAAGCAGGCGGTCAGATGAGAACTGTCGGTGAAAAATGGATCGGCAAGCGTGTTGTTGATTGTATCGGACTGATAAAATCTTACGCTTGGTACGATCCCGAATCGGGCGAGATCATCGCAGGCTCCAACGGCTTCACCGACTGCGGTGCTAATTCCATCTGGAATAATGTTACGGAAAGCGGTGAGATTTCATCCATGCCCGATACGCCCGGACTTGCTGTCTGGATGGACGGACACATCGGGGTGTATGTGGGTAAAGGTGAGGTGGTCGAAGCACAAGGCACAAACGAGGGTGTTGTAAAAACGCAGCTCAGTTCACGATCATGGACAAAGTGGCTCAAAATACCGAATATAGAATACGAAAGCGAGGAAAGCTCATATGCAGGATCACAAACAGAAAGCAGCAGACAAACAAGCACCGCAAGCAGACAGGAAAGCAGATCAGGATGAACAGTTCATCAACGGACTTTTATTAGCAGAGGATGCCGTGCAGACAACCGCCTATGCTATGTCTGCTCCCTCTTGCTGTTCTGCGACAGAGCAGCTTGATAATATGCTGTCTATGCTCGGTGCGGATATCGAGGATGACACCGTCTATCATGACGAAAAAGAACATCATAATCTATCAATGTGAGGAATGATTGAAATGAAAAAAACAAATGTAGTAATTACCTTTGACGAGGAAAAGCTGTCGGCAGTAAAAATGTATATGTCTCAGCGTGAGATGGAGGTCAAAACGGAGCTTGAAAAGGCTTTAGACGGGATGTACGCAAAATATGTTCCCTCCAATGTACGAGAATTCATTGATATGAAAGCGGACAGCGTCAGACCAAGACCGCCTGCCGACCGACAGAAAAGAAATGAGGTGGGTAACATCGAAGAATGAGGACGCAGCAATTTGGCATAGAAATTGAAATGACCGGCATCACTCGCAGCACGGCTGCAAGGGTGATCGCCGGTTATTTTAATACAACAGCAACTCATGTCGGCGGAACATATGATGCCTATACTGTCCGTGATGGTGATGACCGTCAATGGAAGGTGGTGAGCGATGCAAGCCTCAGATGCACCGACCGTAACGGCAGAGGTGCAAGCAAGCTGTATTCAGTAGAGTTTGTTTCTCCGATCTGTCATTATGAGGACATAGAAACGATTCAGGAGCTTGTGCGAAAACTGCGAGCCGCCGGTGCGAGAGTGAATTCCTCCTGTGGGATCCATGTACATATCAATGCAGCACCGCATAATGCGCGAACTCTGAGAAACATAGTCAATATTATGGCTTCAAAAGAGGATCTGCTATACAAGACACTGAGAATAGATGTTGCCCGTGAGCGTTACTGCAAAAAGATGGACACAAGGTTCCTTGAAGAAATGAATGACAAGCCGCCGCTGACACTTGACGAAGTAAAGTCAAAGTGGTATAACGGCGGCGATTACAGCTATCGTCATTATGATGAATCTCGTTATCGAGCTTTGAATCTGCATAGCGTGTTTAACAAGGGAACTATCGAATTCCGGTTGTTCAATTCAACGCTTCATGCAGGTGAGGTAAAAGCGTACATACAGCTATGCCTTGCTATCAGTCATCAAGCTTTGATTCAGAAATCAGCTCGTAAAACAAAAACA
>CACWRT010000028.1 GCA_902763365.1 uncultured Ruminococcus sp. | reverse complement strand
GCCGCCGGTCCCTAAACGCGGGTATCGCTCCGCTTCGCATCCGCTCTGAACTTGCGATTCATGCTGTACTGACCGCGTATCAGGCTTCTTGAGCAGCTCATTTTTTACCATTGATTTTTTACCATTGATAATATTTTTGCCAATTATAATTTTACACTAACCGGCGAGCCGCCGGACCCGTAACGCGGGGTTCGCTCCGCTTCGCATCCGCTCTGAACTCGTCGCTGAAACTTTTATTAGTCGCGGTTATTACTTCGTATATCGGCTGTTATTTTATGTTCCTCACCGTTACCTTTAAATAATTTAGTAATAATTGGTAGATACAAGTTACTATTTCATTATTCATTATTCATTATTCACTATTCATTAAGAAGGGACTGCCGCAGCTCTGAACTCTGAGCTCTTAGCTAATAGCTATTTTTAATCAACATATCTCTTGACATATTTTGAAAATGGTATATTATAGTACGTGTAGTATTTTATTATTGCTGTGGAAGAGGCAAAGCAGTAGAAACTGAAATGTTGACAAAACAAACTGCGTATTTCGTCAGCAAGATCGTAAATATGAAAAGAGGTAAATATGAATATTGTAGTTGTTGGCTGCGGAAAGATAGGCTCTACTATCGTTTCAAGTCTTGTAGAAGAGGGTCACAGCGTTGTAGCGGTTGATAATAACTCAGCCGTACTCGAGAGCATTACAAATATATATGATGTAATGACTGTCTGCGGAAGCGGAACTGACTGTGAGATACTTGAGGAGGCAGGTGTCAGCGAAGCTCAGCTTGTAGTAGCTGTCACTGCTTCGGATGAATTCAATATGCTGTGCTGTTATCTGGCAAAGAGTATGGGCGCAGATCATACCATTGCAAGAATAAGAAATCCCGAATATAGTCTGAACAGCCTTGCATTTATCAAAAGTCAACTGGGTCTTTCGCTTATCATTAACCCTGAGATGCTTACTGCGAGGGAAATACATAATATAATCAAAGTTCCCTCTGCGCTCAAGATCGAATCATTTTCGGGAAGAAAATTCGATATTATAGAATTGATGATAAACGAAGGTTCTCCCCTGCACAATATCCGGCTTATGGATATAAGAGGCAAATTCAAGGCAAAGTTCCTTGTAACTGTTGTTCAGCGTGAAAACAGAGTATATATCCCCGACGGTAATTTTGTTCTTCAGCAGGGAGATAAAATAGGTCTGACAGGTGAATCCAAGGAAATACTCAAGCTTATGAGGGCGCTGGGCGTTGAAAGCAAACAGGCCCGCAATGTAATGATTCTGGGCGGAAGTAAAACTGCATATTATCTTTCTCGTCTTTTGCTTGATACAGGTCACAGAGTAAAGATAATGGAACGCGTAGAAAAAAGATGTGATGAGCTTTCCGACCTTTTGCCAAAGGCAGTTATAATAAACGGCGACGGAGCACAGCAGGAGGTACTTGAGGAGGAAGGTCTCTCCAGTACAGACGCGTTTGTTTCCCTGACAGGAATGGATGAAGAGAATATACTTATCTCTATCTTTGCATACAGCAAAAACGTACCGAAGGTTATCTCAAAGGTAAACCGTCCCGAGCTTGCGGAAATGGCTAAGAATCTTGGTCTTGATACGGTGATATCCGCCAAAAAAATTGTAGCTGATATCCTTGTACAATATGCCCGCGCCCTTGAGAACTCTCTCGGAAGCAATATAGAAACACTTTATAAAATAATGGATGAACAGGCAGAGGTCCTTGAATTCAATGTCAGAGCCGATTTCAAGCCTGTAAATATACCTTTAAAGGAACTGAAGCTGAAGGACAATATACTTTTAGGCGGAATAATAAGGAACAGAAAGTCCATATTGCCTACAGGTGATGATGTCATAATGACAGGCGATCGTGTAATAGTTATCACTGCTGACCGCAGACTAAATGATCTGTCTGATATTCTGCTGTGAGGTAAGGCTTATGATGAACAGAAGAATGATACTTGTCCGCATAGGTCAGATGCTTATACTTGAATCTGTGCTTATGATATTCCCTCTTATTGTAAGTCTGCTGTACGGTGAGTGGCACTCTCTTACAGCATTTTCCATAACCATAGGGATCACCGCAGTACTCGGTTTTCTCACAGTTCTGCTAATAAAGCCCCACAATAAAGTCATATATGCAAGAGAAGGCTTTGCCATAGTGGCTTCATCATGGATACTGCTTTCGCTGTTCGGTGCGCTTCCCTTCTTTTTCAGCAGAGAGATACCTAATTATATAGACGCTGTTTTTGAGACTGTAAGCGGATTTACGACTACAGGAGCAACTATACTTACAGACGTTGAAAAAATGAGCCACGGTATGCTTTTCTGGCGAAGCTTTACTCACTGGATAGGCGGTATGGGTGTACTTGTTCTGATAATGGCTATTGTTCCCACCGATTCGGGCCGTTCCATACACATTATGAGAGCAGAGATGGCAGGTCCTGTCATAGGAAAGCTTGTGCCCAAGATCAAGGATACTGCAAAAATACTGTATATAATATATCTTATTCTGACGGTGATAGAATTTATCTTTCTTTTACTGGGCGGAATGCCGGTTTTCGACAGCGCTGTCCACGCGCTGGGAACGGCAGGTACAGGCGGATTCGGTATCAAAGCCGATTCCATGGGAAGCTACAGTGCCTACAGTCAATGGGTCATACTGATCTTCATGTACCTGTTCAGCCTGAACTTTAACCTGTTTTATCTTATGATAGTCAGAAAATTCACCGCTGTTGTAAAGAACACCGAGCTCTGGGTCTATACCGCAATCGTAATGATATCTTCAGCCATAATAACCTGGAATATCTTTCCAATATACGGCAGTCTGCACGACAGTATACGTCACTCACTGTTTCAGGTGCTTACGATCACTTCAACATCAGGATTTTCAACTGTTGATTTCAACACATGGCCAACGCTTTCAAAAGCAATTATTTTCCTGTTAATGTTCATGGGCGGATGCGCAGGTTCCACAGCTGGCGGACTGAAAATGTCAAGAGTGATGCTGCTTGCAAAAACCATAAAGCGTGATATAGGGCATCTTCTTCATCCTCGCTCCGTATCTTCCGTAAAATTTGAGGGTAAGACTGTAGACAACGGAACTATACAAAGCGTAAGCGCATATTTTGCGCTGTATATGTTCCTTATATTCTTTACATTTTTCCTTATATCTTTTGAGCCCTTCGATCTTGAAACGAACCTTACGGCCGCGATTTCATGTGTAAATAACGTGGGTCCCGGTCTTGCAATGGTCGGTCCAATGGGGGGATATGCAGATTATTCGGATTTTTCAACTATTGTCCTGACTCTTGCAATGCTTTTCGGACGACTTGAGATCTATCCCCTGCTTTTAGCTATCAGCCCCAGATCGTGGTTTACCAGTTCAAATAAAAGGAAAATCAAAAGAGCTTCTCGTTAACTCAGCACAGAGAAATCAGCTTATAGCTCAATGCAAAAAGCTCAAAGCATGACAACAGCAGGTTATCATGCTTTGAGCTGATTTTTTTGGCTGTATAGACTATACCATCGAAGATGAACAGAGCCCGAATTGCCGCACCTTATGCCGTGAACCAACACTACAAGTCAGGCTTTTAACGGCGGATGAAAATTATTTACATCATCGTTTTCGTCAATTCCCAGTGCCTTTAACAGATCACTTTTTGAAAAGCCTGCATCTACCGGCTTCCGGAGAATACCGGTTCTTTCCTCAGCTTTGCCTCGTGCCATTCCCTTTGCCATGCCCTGAGCAGCACCTTCAGCTCTGGCCTGGATTTTAGCTTCGTTAATATCCTGTTCGGTTATTTTCATATCAAAGAACTCCCCTCTGCTTATTATTTCCAGATCATCTGCTTTGAGTTTTAATAACACCATCATCAACTCTGAGGGTAGTGACCGGAACATCCAGGAGAGAAAGACATTCTGCCTCATGGGTCACAATAATGACAGCGCAGCCGTTTTTTATACAGTCATCAAAAAGCTTCATAACAGCTTCTGTAGAAATATCATCAAGATCTCCTGTAGGTTCATCTGCTATGATCATGCGCGGGGAATTGATCATAGCTCTGATTATGGCCATTCTTCTGAGCTCACCTCCGGAAAGCTCATTTGCAAAGACATCTTCGAGATCTTCGATAGATAGCTGTTTCATCAGCTTTCTTGCTTTTTCGGTCTTGTCCTTTTCATTTCCGTACATTACGGCGGGAAGAAGTATATTTTCAAGAACTGTCAGACTTTTCAGCCCTGTCTGCCCCTGCGGCACGATACCGATATTCCTGTTGCGGAAAGCTGCTCTTGTACTGTCGCTCATTGCGTAAATATCTTCACCATCAAAAAGAACCCTGCCTTCAGTAGGCGTCAGCAGTCCTGACAGCATATTTATAAGTGTAGTCTTACCGCTGCCCGATCTTCCTGAAACTGCTGTACAGCTGCCTTTTTCTATTTCCAGATCTGTTTTCTTAACTGCTGTAAAAAAATTCGTATCTCTGCCGTTTCTGAAATAGTCACGGCTTATTCCTTCTGCTCTGAGCAACATTTACGCATCCTCCCTCAAAAGCATACCTGTTTCATTTTTGGTTATCCTCAGTACGGACAGCAGAGAAGCAAGCACTCCCGTCAGCAGAGGAAGTAAAACCGCGCCTGAACCGATTATAACAAACGTCATAAAATCAGGAGCAAGGTAAGGCATTGAAAGCATTTCACCTATATCGCCTGCGGCGGAAAAAGAAATAAGAACTGCCATCAGCAGCGCCGCTGCCGAACCCGAAAGGCATATCAGTACTGCTTCAAAAGCTGTAACAGAGAATATCATTTTTTTTGAAGCCCCGATCACACTAAGGACAGCAAATTCTTTTCTGCGCTCATTTGAGATCATAGCAAATGCAGCCATCATTATTGCGGCTGACAACACCCATATTCCTGCGGTAAGCGCACCGATAATTCCTGACACACCGTCAAGACCATCCGACACAGAAGAAATCATACTTCTTGCAGAGGTGGCCTGTACTTTTGTAACATGGATATTGATATCATCCGTCACCGCACCTATATCATAGCCGTCACGGACTTTTATCAGAACAGCCGAAGCGGATGTATCAATATCTGCATTTTTGAATTCATCAAGACTCAGTAAAGCTTTTGCGCTCTGAGCCATTTTTTTAATTGTATTCATATTTGTATATACAGCCTGATCAAGCCCTGTACCTGTTTTTTTCAGCTGTGCGGCAACATGATAATTTTCACCGTAAAATTTTATAGTTCCGTCTGCGGGCATACTTACATCCGCACCGATAACTATATCTCCGTCGGTAATGGTGCCGTCAAAGGTTTCTCCTATCCAGGGAAGTACGGAAAAATCTGTTTCGGGATCAAAACCGATTATCTGAACACGGCTGCTGCAGCAGCTTGCCTTTGCGGAAGTAAGAAAAAACTGACAGGTCACTTTTTCTATACCTTCGGTATTTTTAATTTTGTCGATGTCATTTTTTGCCATATAGTAGTTGCCTGTTATTCCCTGAAGGAAAACATCGTCTACTGTTCCGTGGCCTTTGGCAGAGTTGGGGGTAACGATTATATCCGCCCCAAGTCTTGCTTTATAACCCGACAGACCGTTCTGAAGGCTGATAATAACATATGCCCCCGAAAATAATGCAAATGACAGTATCATAACAAGAACTGCCATAGCAAATGCACGGAAGGGTTTTCTTTTTATATTCTTTAATGCCAGACCCGATGAGAACCTCATTTTGTCACCTTTATTTCATTATCGTTTCTGCTGTGCTTGTTTCTGACCGATGAAACCCATAAAACTATATCTGCTGCAAGGATCAGCGTCATAACGATCATAAAAATAGTATTCCAGAGCGCTGTATTACTGCGGCAGGCCATTTCAGGCATTTTGCAAAGACTTATTATATTCCCCGGTATAAAGAATGTCATAATGCAAATCGCGATCAGGCTTATATCCGTACCTGCTTTTATTTTTGCGTCAGATATGATAATATGAACGACTGACATTACAAGCAGCACAACAGATGAAGCTTTCAGTACTTCCCCTGCCCAGTGACAGCTCATTACCATACCTTCCATTCCTGCTTCGCAAACGGGAAACAATGACCTTATACCTATTGCAAACAATATTGATGCTGCTAAAAAAAGCAATTCTGTTATTCCGATTTTTAATTTTTCCTTGTTGATTATCATTTTCTTCTCCCTCTGCGGTATCTACCGCTTTTTATTTTCTGATCAGACTTGATATCTGATCTAAAACCTCTTCCATATTGCAATAGCATTAGCATTGACGAGGAGATTTTCGGTATCTATTTTTTTAGGGCATACATTACGGCAGGCAAGAGATTTTCCGCAGCCGGCGAAGGTATGTTTAGCGTACTGTTTTATTATCTCCTTACTTGCCTTTTTGTCGCTTTCCGAAAGCAGGCGCATGGTTACGGGAACCGCTGACATACCGTAAAATTTACCGCCCGAATAGAAGTTAGGGCATATTTCAAGGCAGCAGCCGCACTGTATACACTCGGACGATTCAAAGGAAAGCTGTTGACTTTTATCTGTCTGAACAGCGTCCTCAGTAAGCCAGAGTTTCATTGTTTTCAGGTTTTCAAACATTATGCTTCTGTCAACAACAAGGTCACAGACCACCGGAAATTTACTCAGCGGCGCAAGCTTTATCAGTCCTTTGGGAAATTCAGAAAGCTTTGCTTGACAGGCAAGCCGCGGCACGCCGTTTATTACCATTGCGCAAGCGCCGCATTTTTTTTGCAGGCAGGAACAATCCCATTCTATTTTTCTTGCGGTATTTCCATCTGTATCAGAGAGCGCAGACTGTTCATTCAAAGCTGTCAAAGCTGACGCAACTGTTTCCGCCTCACTTTCCGTTTCGTACCAAAAACTCTGGCAGTAGCCTTTTTCATTGTCCCTGTCTTTTCTAAATATTTCAATTCTATACCTCATCTAACCCCTCCCCGGCGAGCCGCCCGGCGATCCGACACAGCCCTGAGTTCTTAGCTCTTAGCTATCTTCAAGGATAACTTTGACGAAACTTACAGCGACAAGTAAAGCCGCTTTATGCGAATTAATTTTGAGCCGCCACAGCTTTGAGCTAAAAGCTTTATGCTGCGAAGCCACTCTGAGCTATTATCCATCATTCATTAAAAAGTGCGCTCCTAAGCTTTGGGTTCGGGCGAGGGCGGAATTTAACATAGCTGCGGCAAACTTTATGCGTTTGCTGTCTATAGAATTTTTTTCGGTTTTGTCACAAAGGGTGTTTATTTTTTGCAGAGAGTCATTCATAGACTTAGTGTTTCTGACAATACCGAGACCCTCAAGCAGAACATCTCTGAGAATATGTCTTATTTCGGGTGAAGATACTGTTCCGACAGGTGTTTCGGTTTTTTTGACAATGCACTGTCCTGCTGATACCGCCGCAGACGCAGCGGCGGTTTTTCCGCCGAATAATGCGCCGAGCATAGAGTTGCCCCCGAGCCTGTTTGCACCATGGTATTTACAAGCCGCTTCACCTGCCGCATACAATCCCCTGATATTGGTTTCGTGTTCATCGGTTACTTTTATACCGCCCATAAAGAAATGTATCCCGGGACTTACGGCAACAGGTTCTTTAGCGGGGTCTTTGTGAAGGTAGCTGATTATCTCACTTCGCAGATCGGAAAGCTTGTTTTTCCAGATATTATCGTCAAGCCCTGTCATATCAAGAAAAACCTCACCTTCACAGTCATCCCTTCTGCTGACGAGATACATCTCACGTGACACAACATCTCTAGGCATAAGATTGCCCAGCTCGGGATATTTTTCCTCCATGAAGTACCAGGGCTTTCCGTTTCTGATAATGTACAGCCTGCCGCCCTCACCTCTTGCGGCTTCGCTTATAAGCATACGCTTATTGCAGATTGCAACTGTAGTAGGATGGTACTGTATCATTTCAAGGTTTGCAAATTCAACTCCGCTGTCAAACGCAATTGCCGCAGCATTGCCTGTATTTGCGGCGGTACCTGTCGTCATGCCTTCAAAGAAGCCGTTCAGCCCGCCCGTACAAAGTATAGTGCTGCCTGTAAAGGTAAATGTATCGTCGCTAAAGCGGTCTTTTACGGAAATACTGACGAGCTGTCTGTTTTTTACATCCATTGCGACAAGCTCGTGATGCTGATATCTTGTAACAAGTCCTGCCGCTTCATATTTTCTTGTTTCGTCAATAAGGGCAGTCATTATCATTTTTCCGGTACTGCTTTTTGCGTAGGCAGTACGTTTCTTTGCCTGTCCGCCGAAATTACGCAGTATTATCCTGCCGTTTTCGCTGCAAAAGGGCACTCCAAGCCTGTAAAGCTCCTTTACTATATCAGGCGCATTATCTGTCAGGTTTCTTACTGCCGATTCTGTTTCAAGGTAGCATCCGCCCTTCATGGTATCTTTAAAATGCTCTTCGGTCGTATCTCCCTCACCCATAGTATCGAGCGCAGCATTTATACCGCCTTCTGCTAAAACAGACTGAGCTCTCTCAGACGGCTGAAACGATATAAGATTGCATTTAACTCCCTTTCGTGAAAGTTCTATAGCAGCTGCCAGTCCTGCCAGCCCTGCCCCTACTACATTTACTGTTCTGTCATCCATATGATCCTCCCAACCGGCTTAATACCTAAGGAAACGCTGATTAATTCATTAATGAGCGTTTGGGGTGTGGCTCGAAGCCCCACGCAGAGCCAATTCAGGCTTTCTACAAACATTTAATTCGGATTTATTCAGAATTTCCCTAATCCCTAACTCCTAACTCCTAACTCCTAATTACATTCAGATGCTTGTCCAGCGAAGATAGTAGAAGGAGAAGGCTGCTGCGGCGATAAGCAGAATTACAGAAATGATAAATATAAGATCTGCGGAGAAAAGTTTGGGAGATTTTGCTCCGAGAGAGATCATAAGCGGGCGTATATTTATCAGTCCGTGAAAAGCTATTGTTACGACAAGGAATATCTGAGAAATGAATCTTCCTGTTGTAAAGGTAACAAGCCTGAAAGCGTCATCCCCTGTGCCGCTGAAAATAAATATGTGCATAAGAAGCGGTATGAGTATTGTCAGACCGCTTATTCGTCTTGCCCAGAACATAAGATTGCTTCTGAAGTAACCTGCGCCGCTTTTTTTACGCGCATGAAGAGTCTGTACCGTAAGTATGACAGTAACTGCCACGTGCGCGCAAATAAGACCTGCACAGATAAAAGCTATGGTCTTTACGGTATCGGTTTCCGCGCCGAAAAGCCTGAGTGACGCCATAAGCGCGTGTATAATAAATGTTATAAATATTCCTGCAACAAGGAAGACGTTCAGCTTTCTCATGTTCTGTTCTCCTGTACTATGACATTCAGCCGGTTTTTACTTCTATTACTACTGATTTTTCGCTGCATTTTTCTGTTGACAGCTTCATAGCCTGCGCTATTTCTTTTGAAAAAACTGCCGCATCAATATAACCGCTTTCCGCTTTTGAAACAAGCAGGGTTAGATCTTCTGTACGCAGCTTCATCTGATTTTCGGGCAGCTGCGCCTGATAACGCTGAGCCATTTGCATACCGCCGCTGTCCGCTTGTGAAACAATACAGCTTATATCATCAAATATTACAGGAAGGTCTTTACCCGTAAAAAATGTTTTCCAGTCCTCAAGGCTGTCTTCATGAAGTGAACGGTTTACTATGACAATATACTCACCGGAAGGCTTCTCGGGCAGTTTCATACTCGCCCCCGACACCACATCCGCCTGACCATTGCCCATTATCTCGCCAATGTGCAGCATTACAGGCACAACGACTATTACTGCCGTCAACACCATCGTAACCAACACATGAAACATTTTCTTCACAAAAACACCCCCTTTATTTAATTAGGAATTAGGAATTATATTCGGCTGATCATTTCTTCCGCTATATTCCGCTTCTTTCTCCTTTTCTGGCTGCTGACCGGTTTATAACTAACTATAAAGTGTACCCTATTCTTTGGACATCTTTGAAAAGTAAAGACCGTTACCCTTGGCTTCCCCTCTGGGGAAGCCAAGTTTGGGTTACGAGCATTATTCGCAAATTCATTCCGCACTATCTTCCCGGAAACTAATGCGATAAACCCTTTACTACTCTGTCCGAATAAGTGGGTTTGGACATTTCAGACTGTCCACTTTTCGGGGACATTATACGAATTGCCTAATGATTGCGTGTCCATTTTCTTAGGTACAGTTTATTATTCATTATTCACTATTCATTATTCACTAAACTACTCTGCTGCTTTGGAGAGAGCGTTGTTTACGGCTTCTTTGAATTCACCGTAAGAGATGGTTGCGCCGCTAATTGCGTCAACTCCGTCAAGACTTCCGGATTTAACAAGGAAATCTGCATATTTATCTGCCGACTGTACAGCCTTCTGAGCTTTAAGACGGTTTTCTTTGGTAAGGTCTGCTCCGTAGGTTTCATCCTTCAGAGTTCCGTCAAGCTCATAGGTTTTGAATGTACATTCTGTGATCTTATTATCTTTGACAGTTATCTGCACTTCGCCGTAACCGGCGCCGTTTCCGTCCTCATCGGCTTCACGGTCAGCGCTTCTGCCTGTATATGTACCGTCTTTATACGATGAAGGGGTACTGTCTTCTCCGCAGCCTGACATCGGCAGTATCATTACAGCAGAAATTACCACCGCAGCAGCTGCTGCTACAATATTCTTTTTCATAGTATATCTCCTTTGTTTCGGTATATCAGATGATTGTAAAAAATCAAAATCATTTGTTTATGCGGATTTTAGTATTTACACTTTTACAAATTTTCCGCTTTTCAAAGATTTTCAGGCTTAGCGAGGTGTCTGCGGCAGGCAGACGACCCTTCGCTATTTTACAATCGGCTATTCGGTTTACGGTTATTATACCATCATTCCGAGAAATTATCATTCTTTTTATCGGAAACGATCTTGCCGTGGTCAAGCCTGACTATTCTCTGAGCTACTTCTCCCACTTCAGGGTCGTGGGTAACAACAACAAGGCTTGTTCCTTCTTTATGAAGCTGTCTGAATATATCGAGAACAATGTTTTCATTTGCTTCATCAAGATTACCCGTAGGTTCATCCGCAAGTATCAGCTCGGGTGAATTAATAAGTGCCCGCGCAATACAAACTCTCTGCTGTTCACCGCCGGAAAGCTGACTGGGAAGATGTCTTGCCCTGTCTTTCAGTCCTACTCTTTCAAGTGCTTCAAGCGCTTCCTTTTCATCGGGCATACTGTGATAATACTGAGCGACCATTACATTTTCAACAGCGCTGAGGTAATTGATAAGGTGGAACTGCTGAAAAACAAGTCCTATTTTATCACGGTGAAACTCCGTAAGCTTTCTTCTGCTTTCTTTTGTAATATCCTTGCCGTCAAAGATAACCTTGCCCGAGCTTGGCCTGTCCATGCAGCTTATAATGTTCATCATAGTACTTTTTCCTGAACCCGATGGTCCCATTATAGCTATCCATTCGCCCTTATCAACTGTCAGATTTGCATGATCAAGAGCATGAAGATCTCCGTACACCTTTGACACATCTTTTAATTCCAGTAAACTCATTGCTATTTCTCTCCTTTATTCTCCCTTGAGTACCAGTGCGGGGTCTACATCCACAGCACTTTTTATCGGTATAAGACAAGCAAGTCCCGTTACAAGAACGGAAGCTATTATAGTTATGGGTATCAGCAGCGGACGGAATGTTATGCTGCTGCTGAAAACATTCATACTTACAAGATCGGCAAAATAGTATCCCAAAACAGAACCTAAAATGCCGCCCACAGCGCCTAAAACAAGTCCCTCGCACATAAATTCCATTATAATGCTTGAATTAAGCGCGCCCAAGGCTTTTCTCAGACCTATTTCCTTTCTTCGTTCTGCGATGACCGCCATCATTGTGGTTGCTACACATATCATAGTAAGCGCAAGCACAACAAGAGTAACGATAAATACAAGGGATTCAAGCTTAGTAAGAACTGTGCTTTCCGAAGCTGTCACGCGCTTTACAAGCTTTGCGGATATTTCGCTGACTCCCGAACTTATTTTTTCGGTATAGCTTTTTAAAGTGTCCTGCATTGACGCAACGCTGACTTCAACTATGTCATACCCTCTTTCGGTAAGAGTGAGATAGCTTATATCCTTCATTGTAACATAGATATATTCCTCTTCCGAACCGCCTGTTTCAAGAATACCCGAAACCTTCAGATCAAGACTGTGATCACAGTATTCCTCGCCTGTTTCGGGGTCTTTTGTGATCTCATAGTCAGGGATATTTGTGCGGTCGGTGTCAGCCGTCATCTGAAAAGAGTTGATAACAGATACGCTGTCGCCAACCGAAAGACCGAGGCTTTCCGCCATTTTAGCGCCCACAAGCGTTTCACCGTCACCTGAGGGCATACTGCCGTTTATGTGCCAGTAGGGGCTTGTTTTGAGGACTGAACCGAAATCAATTCCCGCAAGTGTAACAGGGATATTATGTATCTGAGAATTTTCATATCTGTACGGTGTATAGCCTTCAAGCTCTTCCTGACTGATGAAGGATATACCGCTTTTAAGCTCCCTGTCGCTGATAGACTCATCACCCGAGGGAGTAAAGATTATATTTGCGCCGTAGCTTCTGAACTGAGAGCTCATCTGTCTTGGCACATCATAGTATATCATACCAAGACCCGAAAGTATAGTTGCGCCGACGACGATCGCCAGCAGCGCCACGATCATTCTGCTGCGTCTTCTGACGAGGGACGCAAGCACCATTCGGATAAACATCCGTTGTTTCTTATTCATTCCTTAGTTCTCTCCTTAATGTCCGCCGTGAAGTACTTCTGACGGGCGCAGTCTTAACAACATTCTTATAGCCGGGATACTTCCAACGAGAGTCACGGCTATAATAAGCACAATAACGATAAATGCCACCATTCCGCTCATTTCTATGGAAGATGAAAATACTGTCTGTCCTATTATCTGCGCAAAGGCATAGCCCATAAAGTATCCTGCCCCTGCCCCGACTATTGCGGTAGCTATTATTTCGGTAAGTATAAGTCCCGTTACCTGACCGTTTGTTGCACCCACTGCTTTAAGCAGGGCAAGCTCCTGTGAACGTTCCATAACGCCTGATGTAACAAGGTTTGAGATTCCCAGCGTTGCGCCGATAAGGCTCATGAGAGTTATCAGTGACATAAGAAGCTGAGTTTTTTCAAGTATCTTTCCTTCCGAGTCAGCTATCTGCCTTACAGCCGAAGCAGAAGCTTCGGGAATAGCCTCCTGTATCTGGAAGCATATGGAGCTTACATAGGCTGTGCAGTACCACAGGTCGTATTCATCGCCTGAGAGAAGTGACGGATTTTTCGCTGCTTTTACAGCAAGCTCATCATCAGGAGATGTTATTGCGCTTACCTCAGCCTTTTTGAACATTCCGTCGCTGCCCGTCAGCTTCTGTGCGACACCCAAGGGAGTGTAGATGCACTGATCTTCATCATCGCCCGATTCAAATATACCTGTGACCTTGAGAGTCTGACTTCCCTTTTCACTGTTCACGGTAATAGTATCGCCCGCTTTGATATTCTGTTCTTTTGCAAGTTCAGCGCCTATCATTGCATAATTCGCACTGTCCAGCTTTTGTTCATCGAGCCACTTGCCGTCTTTTATATCCCACCAGCTGCGAAGGTTTATTATACCCGTATCTCTCTGATATGTTGTGCCTTTTTTTACAAATTCAAGGTGGTGATCGAACCAGCTTCCCACAAGCTTGACGTTTTTGCCCCCAAAGCTGACTTCCGTATCAGTCAGCGGCGCAAAATCGGTAATATTGTTTGCCCAGAAAATAGTCAGAAGCTCACCCAGCTGACTTTCTTTTATGTATTCGTTTTTTTCCTCACCGTTTTCAACGTCATACAGCTTATTCATTACAGCCTCCGACTGCGGCAGAACCGTTATATTGGAACCGTACGTCTTCAACTCTTCATTTATTTTATCTCCCACATCAAGCATTACATTCAGCATAGCCGTTGCAATTGAAGCTCCCAGTGCTACCGTCAGCCCGATCATCAACAGCTTCTTCCACTGCCTCACAAATGCCCCTCTGATCATCCTCAAAAACATCTTTTTTCCCTTCCTTTCTTGCTTTTTCCCCACCCTTGACGGGTCAATGCTGTCAACCTAAGACATTGACGAAAGATTTGGAGACTTGTTTCGCTGCTAACGCAGCGAACAAGGGCGCTGCCCCTGGACCCTGCAAGCCTTTGAAAAGGCTTGAGCGAAACTTTTACGCTTTTATTCAATGCCGCTTTTATTCGCCTTCCCGACTTCCTACCCCAAATTGCTGCTTTCGCCTGCCAACGCTTCACTAAAGTCCGAATTACCGTACCTGAAAGATATAAACTCTGAGGTTCGTATAAAGGATAGCAGACGAATGAAGCGACATATAATATAATTTTTGCGGGTCAAGGGGCTGAGCCCCTGCCCGTCGGAGACACAGAAAACAGAACTGCCCCACGTGAGCGTTGTAATATTAACGGCAAAATGTTACGGCACGAAAATGCTCTGAGCTCTGAGCCCTGAGCCCTGAGCTTTACTTAAAATGCGATTGGTTTTTTGTCATTTCGGAAACGGGGACGGTAATTTTTGACTCGTCGATGTCGTAGTCGATAATAATGGGGTTGCAGCCGCCCTTCATGCCGATAGTAGTTCTGTTCATGATAACATTGCACTTTTTGCAGACGATCTGACCGTTATTATTTTCATAATAGCCTGCTTCTCCGCATATTTCGCAGGCGTCAAGACCAACACCGTAATTATTTGTATTTTCCTGTTTGAGAACAACAATAAATCTTACAGTACTGCCCTCAGAGGTCTTATAACCAAATCTGTGAAGATGACCGTCCTGAACCGTTTCTATGGGCACAACAAGAGTTTCATCCTGACCTGCGGAATTTTTTTCAACAATAGTATCCTCAACAGGCGCTTCCCTTATCACTACCGTATTAAGGTCAACAAACCATGTGGGGCATAGTATCGCTCCCACGAAGCATACCGCAACAGCAACAGAGGAACGTTTTCCGCTTCTCCATACGGAACGCAGCTTTCTGCGCTGCGCCTTATTTGAGAACGCTTCCTTTTTTGTACGGCTGCCGATCCAGAATACCACTGCAAATGCTATAAGCATTATAAACAGAGCAAATGTGTACCAATGGGCTTTATTATTGCTTTCGGCAGAGAATTTGAAAAGCTCCGAGCTGTCTACTATCTTTCTTACCGTAAGAACAGCCATCAGCTTTGCAAAATTGAATACCGCATAAATCAAATTTGAAGCATAAAGCAGAGCGCAGATAAGCTTTGTATAGCCCTTTTTTCCTGCGGCACGTATAAACTTATATGCTGCGTAAGCAGATACAACACTGAGTATTATTCCGAGAAGATATCCGCCAAGCCTGAACAGGTATTCCGTGGAAAGTATTCCGTTATCCCCCGAATCAAACTGGAAGGGATATACCAGCACATTAGGCAGCGCACAGTACATATATGCTATGCTCAGCAATCCCATAAAAATAGTAAGAACTATTTCAGCGGCAGTATTCAGCTTTGTACCCTTTTTCCTGAAAAAAGCATATCCGAACACGCCGAATAATACCGCAGTCAGTACAAACAATCCCAGAGCGATACCATATCCGTAAGTACCTACTCTCCAGCCCCCCACAAGACGCTGTGTATTCGTTATATACGATCTTATGCCTGCTGCTATAACTCCGAGAGGAAGGGATATCCTGTAGATGATTTTTCCTTTATCGGAACAAAAAACGTCTGTAAAAGCGAGAATTATACCGATAAGCAAAGTTGCCGCCAGCATATCGCCTGTTACATTTATCAGATAAGTAAGCATTGTTTCACCTTTAATCCTGTATATTCCTGTATTTTATATCTGTATTTATCAAAACGGGTACAGATAATATTTGCTTATAACACGCCGACAACTCCGATCCGGACATCTCAAAAATTCGAGCCCGAATCGGAGTCTATTAAGCCGAAAGCCCCGTAAACTTCTCCGGCATCTATACGGTCAGATTATTCTGCCCAAGCACCCTTTGTGAACTGCCATTTGTCATATGTGTACTCGATAGCAGCCGGGAACTCATGTGTTTCAGGACCTGTCTCATCTGTGTGGATAAGATATGTGCTTGAATCGGGGAACTTAACTGTGAACTTAACAGTATATTCGCCGTCGCCGTCCATCTTTATATTTGCGCCGTAGTGAGGACCGTCAGAAGCTGCCATGGGCATGAATGTACCTTCACTTACCTTAGTTTTTGTATCGTTCTTAGTTACTTCATAGTTTACTGTAAGGTAAGGAACCCAGTCGCCTGTACCGTAGCCAAGTCCGTTCTGAAGAGCAGAAACGTCAAGCTCAAGGTGACAGTCATAATCCTCTGCCTTATATCCGCCTGTCATATCAACGGGCTGGAAATATACAGCGTTAAGGTTAAGGAATTCCTTCTCTACGCCTGAGAAGATCTCTACTTCTGTGAAGCCGAGGTCTTCGCCGTCATCACCGCCGTCATCAGCAACGGGTTCTGACTTTGTATCAGTTGTTGCAGCAGCTGCCGAGCTTGCTGAGTTGTCTGAGCTTCCAGAATTATTGCAAGCTGCCATAGAACCTGCAAGCACTGTCATAGCAAGTGCAAGTGTAATTACTTTAAGATATTTCTTCATCTTTGTATGCCTCCTGAATTTTTATTCCTGATTACTTTTTATTGTCAATAAAACTGAACCTTATTACGGGATAGGATCAGGTTATTGCCGTTTAATCCGTTTCTTCCTTCTTTTCCTCCGATACGGAAGCTTCTGCCTTTACAGGCTTTTTCCTTATCGTAAAAATGAATGTGATAACGGTAATCACCAACAGTATGAGCTGAGGGCCAAGAGTTATCCATGTAGGATAAATTCCGAAGAATGCAAGCGCATCATTTCCCGACATCCATGAAAGAGCCGGTATTGTTGCGGCTATAGTCTGTACCCATCCGCCTATGCTCTCGGCAAGACCGCCGTCCATGAACAGCTCCCACATACCTGAGCCGAGGAACGCTATAGACATTACAGCCATCAGTATACTTGTTGCCATAAAGAAAGGCTTCAGCGGAATCTTTACACCGAACACTCTTATCAGTATGAAGATAACTGCAACAGCAACAAGACCTGCTGCAATACCTCCGAACACTGCGAGGAAACCGTTGTCCATCGAGCCTGCTCTTGAGAAATACTGCTGACAGAACAGAATTACCTCTGCGCCCTCACGGAACACTGCAAGAAAAGCCGTTGCGCCGAGAGCGATCATCTTGCCTCTGTCCGCAGAACCCTTTACCTTGCCCGAGATATAATTTGTCCAGGCGTCGGACTCTGCTTTTGAGATCATCCAGTTTGAAACGTAGATAAGTACTGCCACAGCAAGAAGCGCGGTTACACCCTCCGTGATCTCCTGCGGGATCGAGTTTCCTGCATTATTGGAGATGGAGTACAGTATGATAGCCATTATTACACTGGCTATAAGCGCAAGCACCGAACCGCCGTATACAAACAGTGTGCCTTTTTTGTTTTCAGTTTTGACAAGATACGCTACCATCGCGCCTACTATAAGAATTGCTTCAAGACCCTCACGCAGTATGATACCGAACACTGCGCCAAAGGTTGCCCAGGCAAGTCCGCTTGTATCGGCAGGAGCGCTCTCCTGTCCGTCCTCTCCCGAGGATGACGTCGGATACCCGAACAGGGCGTCAAGAGTATTTGCATCCTCTCTCAGCATTGAAACAAGGGTATCGACCTCTTTTTTTACATTTTCGGGAGATTCGCCGTTATTGACTGCTTTTTTCATCGTAGAGAACTGTAATTCTACTTCGGTAACTCTTGCGCCCGAAATATAACCCATTACCGTTTTCTCGAAGCCCGAGGTTTCATACCAGAAACCGTAGGAGTTTGTAAAAGGCTTATAGTACCCTTCATCGCCGTCACGCTGCGCACCGCTTTCATAACGTTTCAGACCTTCCTCAAGCAGATTTGAAATCTGATCGGTCACCTCATTATAAGTAACGGTTTTTGAGCCATCGGGATTTTCGGCTGCGATATACTTTTTATACGACAGATAAAAAGCCGCGCCTGTACTGTCCTCTGCGGCAAATGCCGTTACAGAAAACATCCCTGCCAGCGCAAGAAGTACCATAAACACGCACATCAAAGCAAGTTTGCTTCTGAATTTCATGTTTTTTCACTTCCTATTCAACCCATTAAACTTTTATTAGTTCAATCTAACTAACGGGTAGTATAACACCATTCCGCCTTCTTGTCAATAGTTAAATGAATTTAATTTTAGCTTATACCGCTGTAAAACAGAATGACAATGTAGCTGTTTCAGTGACAAGAAGTGATTTTGATGTTGAAGGATATGAGCTTACGGAATTCGGTGTGCTTTACAGCCGCGCAGGAAAAACCTCAAGCATAGAAGACGCAAACGAAACTCTGCTTTATACAACAGTAGGCGACGGCAGCAAAAAGGCATTCAAAGTACGCTCAGGCGCTCCCCGTGATAATACTACCTATAAGAACACCCTTGCATTCTCTGCAAATAAAAACACTGTATATTCAAGAGGATATGCCGTTCTTAAAAACACAGAAACCGGAGAGCTTGTATATGTTTACAGTGACGTAAAAGAAACTGTATACAGCTGATAAAGAAGTTATACAGCTTTCAGCAAATCATATTTTTGATAACAGTAAAAGGAGTAATACAGAATGAAAAAGAAATACAGAAGAACAGAAATAGAAATTTTCGAGTTTGATATGGCTGATGTGATATCCACATCCGGTGAAGAAGGCGATGATATAGGTGACGGCACAGAAACAGGCGGCGGAGTTCCCTATGATCCCAATGAAGAATAATAACAGCGCTCTTAACAGACGACCCGCTTCGTAAAAGCCGAGCATATATCATTGTCATCCTGAGCGATAATGATTTTAAATTCCTTGTCAGGATACAAAACATACCGTTAGCCCCGCAGTGTTTTCCGCTATTGATACACTGCGGGGCTTCGTTTTATAACATAATTGCAAAAAATCCCGTAATTTCCCAAAACATTAAGCGGTAAAAAAATATTTGTCACTGACTATGGTATTGCAAAAGCGGCAGAAAAAATGTATAATAAATGCTGTGAATAAGACTTGTCTGTAAAAGACGGTATTATCTGAGAAAAAAGAAATAAAAACAAGAAAGAAGGAAATAAAATGGCTCAGCAAAAGAAAATGGTTGAGGCAATAACTTCAAGAGACGAGGATTTTGCAAAATGGTACACAGATATTGTTAAAAAAGCAGAGCTTGCCGATTATTCGGGTATAAAGGGCTGTATGGTAATCCGTCCTCATGGCTATGCTATCTGGGAGAACATACAGAAGGATCTTGACAGACGTTTCAAAGAAACAGGTCACGAGAATGTCTATATGCCGATGTTCATTCCCGAAAGCCTTCTTCAAAAGGAAAAAGATCATGTCGAAGGCTTTGCTCCCGAATGTGCATGGGTAACAGTCGGCGGCAGCGAAAAGCTTAACGAAAGACTTGCAGTACGTCCCACATCCGAAACACTTTTCTGCGAGCATTACTCTAAAATAATCAATTCCTACCGTGATCTTCCCAAGCTGTACAATCAGTGGTGCAGTGTTGTCCGCTGGGAGAAAACCACCCGTCCTTTCCTGCGTACATCGGAATTTCTCTGGCAGGAAGGTCATACCCTTCATGAAACAGAAGAAGAGGCTCAGGAAGAAACCCTGAGAATGCTTAAAGTATACACCGACTTCTATAAAGAAACCCTTGCAATTCCCGCAGTAACAGGCAGAAAAACCGAAAAGGAAAGATTTGCAGGCGCTGTTGAAACATACACTATCGAACCTATGATGCACAACGGCGTTGCGCTTCAGGGCGGTACATCCCACTATTTCGGCGATGGTTTTGCAAGAAGCTTTGACATAAAGTTCACAGGCCGTGACAATACATTGCAGTATCCCTTCCAGACATCCTGGGGTGTTTCCACACGTATGATAGGCGCGCTCATAATGGTTCACAGCGATGATGACGGACTTGTTCTTCCCCCGAAGGTAGCCCCCATACAGGTTGCCGTTATTCCTATAGCGCAGAAAAAAGAAGGCGTTCTGGACAAGGCTGCCGAGCTTAAAGACAGACTTTCAAAAGCAGGCTATCGTGTAAAAATGGACGACAGCGATAAAGCCCCGGGCTGGAAATTCAGCCAGTATGAGATGCTGGGAGTTCCTGTTCGTGTTGAGATAGGACCCAAAGATATCGAAAACAATCAATGTGTTCTTGTAAGACGTGATACCAGAGAAAAAACCGTAATATCACTGGACGAGCTTGAAACCACGATCGAAAAGCTTATGTCAGATATACATGACAGTATGTACAACGCTGCTCTCAGGAACCTTCAGGAAAAAACCTTCACAGCAACCACTCATGAGGAATTCCTTGATATTGCCGCAAATAAGCCCGGCTTCATCAAAGCTATGTGGTGCGGCGACAGTGCCTGCGAAGATCAGCTCAAGGATGAAACAGGCGGCGTAAAATCAAGATGTATACCCTTTGTTGAAGAACAGCTTGCTTCTGCCTGCGTTTGCTGCGGCAAGCCGGCTAAACACATGGTCTACTGGGGAAGACAGTATTAATTTAGCTCAGAGCGGCTTCGCAGCTAATAGCTTTTAGCTCAAAGCTGTGGCGGCTTTGATTTGATTCTTCTAAAGTCTCTTTATTCGCCGCTGTAAGTTTCGTCAAAGTCATCCTTGCGGATGACGGCTTCCCCAAAGTGGAAGCCGAGCGGCAGTTTCTTCTTCTATTCAGAGTTGTCCACCGTACACCCGCACCCCCAAAGAGCAATGTTGTCTTAACGAAAAAACCGTCATTCTGAGGAGTGAAGCAACGAAGAATCTTTTATAAACATGGGCAAAGTCCGAGAGCTTTGTGATCAAAATAATATTTTCTCCCGCCGGTGTTATTTTTTCATCGGCGGGAGGATTTTTATGTACAGAAAACAGCGACCCGTTAATCAACGTTTGTCGGTAAAAAAGACGCAGCCGACATTCATTATTCACTATTCATTATTCATTATTCACTTTGTAAGCCCTGTTTCTTTAATTATATCAAAAATGTATTTATTATTGAATTTTTCTATCAAAGTGGTATAATTGAAGTGAATTTTATAAAATAAGGAGTCAAACTATGTCAAACTATTGTATACACTGTCTTAAAAGTATACCTGATTCCGTTAATGTCTGCCCGATCTGCGGAAAGCCGCAGCAGGTGGATGTATCAAGCCATCTGCTGAAACCCGGTTCTATACTTAATAACAAGTATCTTGTAGGAATGTCATTGGGCGAGGGTGGATTCGGAATCACCTACATAGGTCTTGATATAATGCTCGAAAGACGAGTTGCTATAAAAGAATATTACCCCTACGGTTATGTTAACAGGAACTGTACCGTTTCTGCCATGATTTACCCTACAACAAACAGTTCGGCTATTTTTGATAAAGGCAAAAGCAGTTTTCTTAAAGAAGCAAAAACTCTCGCAAAATTCTCTGACGAACCGGGTATTGTAGGAGTTATTGAGTTTTTTGCTGCAAATAATACAGCATACATCGTAATGGAATTCCTGGATGGTGTGAGTCTGCAAACATATGTCAACCGTAAGAAAAAACTTACTCCCGAAGAGACACTTAAAATCATGACACCTGTTATGAAATCTCTCAGCAAGGTTCATGAATCCGGACTTATCCACAGGGATATTTCACCGTCAAACATAATGATAGTGGATAATATCGTCAAACTCATTGACTTCGGTGCTGCAAGGGATGCTAATCTTGACGGCAAAAGTCTTTCCGCTGTCCTCAAACCCGGATATGCCCCCGAAGAACAGTATCGTTCAAAGGGTCAGCAGGGTCCCTGGACTGATGTATATGCGCTCAGCGCAACTATGTATAAGTGCATAACCGGAATAACACCCGACGAGCCTTTTGAACGTATGCAGAATGAAACCTTAGTACGACCTTCGGCAATGGGAATTGTTATTGACCCGTCTTTTGAAAACGCAATAATGAAAGGTCTGTCCATCTATTCAAAAGACAGATTCCGGAGTATGGGTGAAATGTACAGGAATATTAACAATCCTTCTCTTCACAACAGTCAGCAGTCTGCCCAAAGACAAAACAACTACCGTCCTGCGCCTCAGCAACAGCCCTCGGCATACTATCCGCCTCAGATACCTCACCCTTCGTCTAACTATTCTCAACCGCCTGCTCCGCGTTCGGCTAACTACTCTCAGCAGCCGACAGTACCTGTACAGGCAAATGTGTTCCCGCCTGTACCCGCTCGGAGTTACGGACAAATGCCCCCGCAGCCTGTGCCTGCCGGTTATTATGGCGCAGCTCCGAAAAAGAATAATACAAGACCGGTCATCTTATTATCTGTATTAGGTATTCTTGTCGTTCTGATCATCCTGTTCATCCTGATAATTATTTCAGCCGGAACAGGCTCTTCAAGCAGCAGATCATCTTCTTCATCCACCACAGGAACTACAGCTCAGAACAGCTCCGATTCTTCAATAGAAACCGACCGGGCTGCCATAATCAATGATCTTTTCGGGTCATCATTTATGTCACAAAGTGAAAACAGCGGAATAACAGTTCAGGAATCCTCTTACAGCAGCTCATCAGATTCTTCCGCTTCGGAATATATAAGTTTGACATATGATCCATATATTGCCGATTATACTGCGCCGAAAACTCTGGGAAAGTATATTGATACAGGTGATTTTAAGATCAATGGCAAGCTGTATTCACTTCCGATGCCTCTTTCAGAACTTACAGAAAACGGCTGGACGGAAAGCGAAGGCGAAGATATAGATAAGTTGTACCTAAAAGCTGAAAAAAACGGATCTATCACACTTGTCAACGGAAATCAGAGAATAATAGCTGATGTATATAATTATGGCAAAGAAAGCAGATATCTGAAATATTGTACTGTAGAAACCGTATTATGTTTCGTAAACTATGAGTCGCCTTCCAAAGAAAATGTTGTTATCCCACAGGGTATCAATACACTAATGACCGACTCGGAACTCCGCTCAACCCTGACATCCGACAACATTAACTATTCGAAAGAAGAAAGCACATTTGAAACAGACAATAATTTCCATGTTTACACTATTCGCTGGGCTGATGATTATACATCTGAGAACCCGACCAATTACTACGAAGCAGTTATTATTACACAGATAATGGATGAAGATAATTGTGTTGTGGTAGCTATCAAGCTTGACTCATCAAATTACATACCTGAGTCCTGAGCTCAGAGCTGTTAGCTCAAAGCTTGACAACCTATACTTTTTTTGATGCCGAAAGTTACTTACTATGAAGTATACCCTTTTCTTTGGACAAGGTTAATTAAAATGCGGAATTAATGAGTGTGGAGTGTGAAGTCGGAAAAACAGGAGAACAAATAACAGCGGAGCGACCCCCGCGTTATGGGACCGGCGGCTCGCCGGGGGGTTGTAATTTGGGGAAGAATGGTGTATAATCAGAGGGAAGAAAAAACCGGGAGATGGTATCGTGACAGAAGGAGAATTTCAGGAGTTTCTGATAACTGTTGGATACAGATACAATGCAAAAACAAAAACAGGCTTCAATACATTTGAGGGCTTCCACTCGCTTATCCGTTTTCTTTCCTCCGAAAACAGGTATTCATTGACCATGAACGCAGTATCCGATGACCTGCCTCGTCTTGCCGAAAAACTGAAAGGCTTCGGCACGGAAAACAAACTGTTCATCTCCAAAGCATACTACAAAGATAAACAGATACGAATGAACATAAAAATGACAGTGGACTCGGATATAGACCGTGAACATCTGAAAAATGTAACAAGATTTATCACCGAGCTTTGTAAAAGCGGGATAATCACCCCCGTTTGCCGTGTATGTTCCAAAAACAAAACAACAGGGGTGTATATAATCGGCAGCGATCTTATGCCCGTTTGTGACAAATGTATAATAAGAAAACAAAAACAGTATGAACGCCGCAGGGATATGTTTATCAAAAAGAAACAGAATATGGCGGCAGGTATTGCAGGCGCATTGTTCGGCGCAGCGCTCGGCGCATCAGTTTATGTTTTATTGTATCAGCTATGGAGCGGCTATGGCATATGGGCGGGAATTATCATTTCATGCGTCTTCGGCGGCTATGTTGTCGCAGGTAAACGGGCAACAAAACTCAGCGCCGTAATTTGCGAAATAATCGCTGCCGTTGCCTTCGCAGCGGCTGAGTATGCCGCTCTTGTTGCAAATATGGCGATTGCTATAGAACGAAACGGCGGAGGTATAGTTGTTACGGAAGCTATTGAGTCTACCAATACCGTACTGTCAAGTACCTACGAAAGCCTGAACAATGTTATTCTTAACCTACTTATCGGATTCGGCGTAATGATAATTATTGGCGTCATTTATTTCCTTAAAAGAGCGTTCACAAGACCTCTCAAAATTTCAAAAAATCTACTATGAAAAAAGATCGGCTGACAGTTTCGTCAACCGATCTTAATTTTAATATAAAAAACAAAAAGGAAGCATACATCCCCTTGATATGCCCCCAGCCGCTAAGAAAGAGAAACCGTTCCACTCCACCTGAACGAATTCCGAATTAATCCTTGTTATGTGTATATTATACCTTCCTGTACATTTTATTTCAATGTATAAATATTTATCAAAACGTAAACATTTTGTAAACATCCCATTTTCAATATTTGAGAACAATTTTTCCCTAAAAAAATTCAATCTTAAATTCTAAAAAATACATCTTTTGTTTATCTCATCAATAAATAATCTTTTTATAATAGAATTATAGCTCAAAGCGGCTTCGCAGTTCAAAGCTGTTAGCTCAAAGCTCAAAGCTGTAGCGGCTCAGAATTAATTCGCATAAAGCGGCTTTACTTATCGCTGCAAGTTTCGTCAAAGTCATCCTTGAGGATAGCTCAGAGCTAAGAGCTCAGGGCTCAGAGCTGCGTCGGCTCAGAATTAATTCGCATAAAGCGACTTTACTTGTCGCTGCAAGTTTCGTCAAAGTCATCCTTGAGGATGACGGCGTTGCTTCCGCAAAGCCCCCATCAGTCACGGCTGACGCCGTGACAGCTTCCCCGGTGGGGAAGCCAAGTTGCAGTTTCTTCTTCTGTTTCGGTTGTTAACTAAATCGGATACACATTTTAGTGAATAATCTACCGATTATTACCGTATCACTTAAAAGTAGTGGTTAGGATTATAAGAGTATCAGCCGATACAAAAGTAACAACCGCGACAAGTAAAGGTTGCAGCGATGAGCCCAGAGCGGATGCGAAGCGGAGCGATACCCGCGTTTAGGGACCGGCGGCTCGCCGGGTTAGTGTAAAAAGAGCTCAGAGCTTGGCATCTCATTTTTCATAGCTGACATTTGTTTTGTTTGTCATTGAGCCGCTTAAAAAGCCTGATACGCGGGCAGTAAAGCCTGAGCGGCGAGTTCAGAGCGGATGCGAAGCGGAGCGATACCCGCGTTACGGGACCGGCGGCTCGCCGGCGTCACGCTGGTTGACAGTAAGAATAAAATATGATATATTTGACTTGTATTTTTATGTATAATGACAGGTGGTGAAAAAAATGAAGATACTGATAGCAGACCCTGACAGAGATTTCCTGCAAAGCTTCAAAAAGCATCTTGAGTGCTGTAGCTATGAAATTGATACAGCATTTGACGGAACACAAGTTATAAGAAAAATCACAGAAACATCCTTCGATATGGTTCTTCTGGGTCAAAATATTCCCAGAGTTCCATGGAGTGAACTTGTCCGACAACTGAATGAAAAAAAGATACCTTCAATTGTCATGCTCAGAGAAAAAGTAAATTCCGATCTGCTCAGAGCACGGATACTTCCAAATGCTTACATAAGCTTTCCCTTCTTTCCGAATGAACTGTATGACCTTGTAAATCAGGTGGCTGAAAAAACAGATTCGGATGAAAAACTCAGCTTTGGTGAAGTTGAGGTGAATGTATCGGGTTTTATCCTTATGAATAAAATCAGAGTTACCAACGGTGAAATAAACATCATGAAAACACTTTCACAGGGAAAAGAAATAAATCCGAAAAGAGCAGGACCGTTTATCAATTCAATAAACAATAAACTGACAGATCTGGGAAGTAAGATAAGGATCAAATATGTGATGAAACAAGGCTACAGGATGGTGACGGTGTATGAATAAAGCAGTAAGAAAATTTGTGCTGAGCGCAGAAGGAGCTATATTTGTTCTGCTGACAGTTCTCCTGTCTGTAATAAACATAGTAAACTTTGCTATGGCAGGCGATGACGCAGACCATGTGACTCAGCGTATAGAAGAACAACAGGGAATGTTCCACAGCAATACAAAACCTCCCGAACCCAGAAAAAACAACCGATTCAGATTTGAAGGATTCGGCAATATGGGTCCCGATTCTCCCGAAATGGACGACTCGCTGAGGTACTTTACCATAAGCTTCGACAAGGATAATAACGCCGATACAGTTGTTTTCAAAATGTCTGCTATCAGCGAGGATGAGGCTGTAAGCTGGGCTGAAAGCCTTCTGTCGTATCAGACCGGCTGGACTCACGTAAACTACAGATATCGCGTGTATGAGTCCGATGACAAGACCTTTGTTACGGTTATAGATCAGGGCAGAGAGCTCCTTGCATCTTACCGTATCCTTGTAATATCCGTAAGCGGCGGTGTGATACTTCTTTTGCTCAGCCTTGTTATACTTATAGTGACAGGCAGAAGAATATTCAGACCTATTGAAGAATCCGACCGTAAACAAAAACAGTTCATTTCAAACGTTGAACAGGAATTCAGCGTTCCTCTTACCGTAATAAATGCAAATACGGAACTGATAGAAAGAAAATACGGTCCCGATGAAACTACAAATACCATAAACAAACAGGTTCGCAGAATGACTGCAACAGTACGGGATATGTCAGATCTGGCTGTGTTTGAAGAAAAGGATAAGAATATTTCTACAATACGTCTTTCCGATATGCTCAGCAGGGTCATCGACAACCGTATAGCGGAATTTGAAAAGAAAAATGTAAATCTTACCTGCGAAATAGACGAGGATATCAGTCTTGAAGGCGATGATAACCGCATGAAGCGCGCGCTTATCGAAATTGCAGACAATGCCGTAAAATTCGCCTCAAAGGAAGCTTTGTTCTCCCTGCATAAGCATAAAAACAGGATCATACTTATACAGGAAAACGATACAGACCTTAAAGACGGAAGCTGTGACCAGGTATTCGACAGGTTTACAATGCTTGAGAATTCCAAAGGTACAGACGGTATCGGACTCGGACTTTCATACGTTAAACAGACTGTCCTTGCGCATAACGGCAGAGTCAGCGCAAGGGTAGTCAAGGGAAGATTTATACTTCAGATAGCGCTTTAAAACGGGGGTGAGTTCATGGCAGCTGAAAAAAATCCTATCGTAGTAATGAAACGCTATGAAATGAAATATCTTCTTGATCCGGAGCAAACAGAATACTTTAAGAAAAGCCTTGAAGGACATATGAAAATAGATAAATTCGGACTTACCTCTATAGCATCGCTTTACTATGACACACCCGATTTCAGACTTATACGCACATCTATTGAAAAGCCGCCTTTCAAGGAAAAAATCAGACTTCGCTCCTATGGAATAGCAGACGATGAATCACCTGTTTTTCTGGAGCTTAAAAGAAAGGCTTACGGCATAGTTTATAAAAGACGCGTACAGTCAAAAATACCCCTTGTAAAAAAATTCTTCGACTGCGAAGGCGATATATGCGCAGGCGGTCAGATAAACCGTGAGATCACTACATTCCGTGACTATTACGAAACTCTTGTGCCTGCCTGTATGATAATTTACGACAGAATAGCATATTTTCAGCCCGACGGGGATCTCAGACTTACAATAGACCACAATCCCCGATACAGATACGAGGATCTTGATCTGAGAGTGTCAATGGACGGAAATTCACTTCTTGACAAGGGCTGGACAATCCTCGAAGTCAAAGTACAGCAGGCAGTACCGCTGTGGCTTTCGGCAATACTTACAAAAGGTCATATCTATAAAAACAGTTTTTCAAAATACGGCGAAGCTTATAAAAGAGCAGCCTTAAACTTATAATTAAATATAATCTGAAAGGAAGTTACATATGTTTGATTCTATTTACTCAGTACCGGTTACCGTATCAGAATTCTTTATAATGGCAGGAGCAGCGATAGCTGCCGGTATAGTTTTTTCATGGATAATGTCTTTTCGTATCCGCTCAAAGAAAAGATTCTTCCTTGTTATTGCAATAGTACCGTTTATCGTTTCGGCAGTTATTACCTTTGTCAGCGGCAATATCGGCGCAGGTGTTGCGGTCGGAAGCGCGTTCGGACTTATACGTTTCAGAAGCGCCCCGGGAAGCGTTGACGAAATAGCGGCTATACTCATAGCAATGGGTTCGGGTATTGCTTTCGGTATGGGATATGTTGCTTACGGCGTGATAATCCTCATTTGTATGGCTGTTATCTATGTTGTGATATCCTTCCTTCCTATATTCGAGCATAAGAGTATGGCTCAGGACAGACTGCTGAAGGTCACTATCCCCGAGTCACTTGAATATACAGACGCTTTCACCGATATTTTCAAGCACTACCTCGTATCTTATGAAAATGCCGGCGTTAAAACAACAGGCATGGGCTCTATGTTCCGTCTTTCCTTCAAGATACAGATGAAAGACCCCGCAGAAGAAAAAGCTTTCATCGACGAACTCCGCACCAAAAACGGCAACCTCGAAATATCTATCCTCCCCTACACCGAAGCAACAAATCAGTTATAATAGCTGCTTCGCTGCTATTAGCTATTAGCAATTAGCTTTAAGCTCAAAGCTATGCCGTTACGTTACTTTTTCCGCTATTTTTACAACGCTCTCGTGGGTCAGTTTTGTTTTCAATGCCCGGCGAGCCGCCGGACCCTTAACGCGCCGGCGAGCCGCCGGACCCTTAACGCGGGTATCGCTTCGCTTACGCTCCGCTCTGAACTCGCCGCTCAAGCTTCACTGCCCGCGTATCAAGCTTTTTTGAGCGGCTCAATGACAAGTAAAACAACTCAGGTACGGTAATTCAGACTTTAGTGTATGGGCGGCAGGCGAAAGCAGCAATTTGGGTCAAGAAGTCGTGAAGGCGAATAGAAGCAGAATAAAGATAAGCGTAAAAGTTTCGCCCGCCTTTTCAAAGGCGGCGGGTCCAGGGCAGCGCCCTGGCGGAGTGCAGAGGCGGAGCCTCGCCCGCCGGAGGCAGGAACACTCGGAAGGAGATATAGATTTGGAGAAGAGAGAAGTTTTGAAGGAGTATTTCGGGCATGAGGGGTTCAGACAGGGGCAGGAAGAAGTAGTAGACTGCCTGCTGACAGGAAAAGATGCGCTCGGAATAATGCCGACAGGAGCAGGAAAATCTGTATGCTATCAGGTTCCTGCGCTTATGATGGCAGGCATAACAATAGTTGTTTCGCCGCTGATATCTCTTATGAACGATCAGGTAAGCGCACTGGTGCAAAACGGAGTGCCTGCCGCATACCTTAACAGTACGCTGACCTTGGGTCAGTACAATACCGTCCTTGCCAGAATAGAGCAGGGACGGTATAAAATCATTTATGTCGCTCCCGAAAGACTTACGGCCGAAGGCTTTCTGAGAGTTTGCGGCAGAATCGACATTTCCATGGTGGCAGTGGATGAAGCTCACTGCGTATCCCAGTGGGGTCAGGATTTCAGACCAAGCTACCTTAAAATAACCGATTTCATAGACAGCCTTGACAAACGTCCCGTTGTCTGCGCATTTACCGCAACTGCAACTGACGCTGTACGTGACGATATACTGAAGCTCCTCAGGCTTACAGACCCACTCGTTGTTACGACAGGCTTCGACAGACCGAATCTCTTCTTCTCCGTGATAAGACCCGAAAGAAGAAATGATACCCTTCTTGAACTGCTTGAAGCAAGAAAGGATAAGTCGGGAATAATATATTGCTCCACAAGAAAAAATGTCGAAAAAGTCTGCGATCTTCTTGTTGCCGAAGGATATCCTGCCACAAGGTATCATGCGGGGCTTTCCGAATCCGAAAGGCAGCAGAACCAGGAAGACTTTGTATACGATAAAAAGCCTGTAATGGTAGCAACAAACGCCTTTGGCATGGGGATAGACAAATCCAACGTTTCCTATGTAATACACTACAATATGCCCAAAAACATGGAAAGCTATTATCAGGAAGCAGGCAGGGCAGGACGTGACGGTGAACAGGCTGAATGTATCATGCTGTACTCTGTCCAGGACATAATGATAAACCGTTTTCTTATCAACAATTCCGAACCTAACCCAGAGCTTACCCCGCAGCAGCAGGAAGAAATTAAAAAGGCTGATGAACAAAGGCTAAAATACATGACCTTCTATTGCAGTACCACGGACTGTTTAAGAGGGTTCATACTTAAATATTTCGGTGAAGATCCGCCGGAAAGCTGCGGAAAATGCTCCAACTGCATTTCATCCTCCGAATTGACAGACGCTACCGTTGACGCGCAGAAGATACTCTCCTGTATTGCAAGAACAGGACAGAGATACGGCAGCAGAATAGTATCCTATGTTCTGAGAGGAATGGACGACGAAAAAATTATTCAGCTGGGCTTTGACAAGCTTTCCACTTTCGGTATTATGAAGGGCGAAAAGGAAAGATACATAAGAGAGCTTTTCCGGTGTCTTGAAGCACAGGGTTACATTATAAAAACCGAAGGAGAATATCCGATCATAAAGCTTTCCCCCACAAGCCGTGAAATACTCAGAGGCGAAAAGCCCTTCATGATACAGAAAACTCAGAACAAAAAGAAAAAAGTCGTTTCTGCTTCTTCTGCTTCCGATGTACTTTCAACAAAAGAGGATCAGCAGCTTTATCAGGCGCTCAGAAAACTCAGGGCCGAAATAGCCGAACGGATACATATGCCCCAGTATATAGTTTTCTCAAATGCTGCGCTTTCGGAAATGTGCAGAGTCAAGCCTGTTACAGATGAAGAATTCCTGAGTATATCGGGAGTCGGAAAACGCAAGCTTGATTTCTACGGAAAAGATTTTATGGATATCATAAGAAAATATAAATGACGGAAAAATGCGGTGAAGTGTGGAGTGTGAAGAGTGAGGAGTGAAGTTATGTCGGCTTCCGACAGAACGAACGGCAAAGCAGTCCACACTTCTACTCTGTATAAGTTCCATTATCCAATCGCCCTGCGGGTTCTTGGAATGTCACTTTATTAGTCAGCTCCCCTCAAGGGGAAGCCAATTGGTTGAGCGGCGAAAAAACAGACGTTCAGCGGATGGAGTTTGAACCGCCATGGCTCTGAGCTCTGAGCTCTTAGCCCTTAGCTGTTAATTATCTCTGCTATTTCTTTTTCGGCGAGACGAACTTCATCCAGGAAAGCGGCTGAGGATACTCTCAGCGCGCCGCTGCCGAGAATAATAAGCTGCTCCATACCGTCAGAGGTCACGACCCGTACACGATGCTTTTTAGCAAGTGTGTGGGTCACTTTTTCTATGTACATATCGGCAGTTTCGGCTTCTTTGGTATAAACGATGTTTATTCCCCCCACCTGTTCGACCTCACGGGCGTTTCCTTTGACCTTGTAAGCGTCAAAAACAAGAATAAGCTCACATTTTTTATAACCTCTGTAATTGCAGAGTGTATTGATAAGACTGTTCCTTGCTGCATCAAGATTAGTTTGTGAAAGCTTTTTCAGATTTTCCCACGAAAATATTACATTATATCCGTCTACTAAAAGATATTCGGGACCTTCCGGCTTTACAGCTTTGGTTTTTACGCTGCTGCCTGTTGTTTTCGGGGCTGCGCTGTATTCCACACGCTGCTGACTGCTTCTTCGTCTGACAGGACCGTATGTTTTTTCAAATATTTCCATAAGCTCTTTATCAGCCGCGAAAATATCACTCTGCCGCCGCGCTGTATTTAAAATTCGCCTGCTGTTGTCGGCAGGACTCCTTTCTTCCCGGAGAACAGAAGATACGTGCATATGATTTTTTACTTCATTCCATTTTATTATATGTCCCGCTCCATGGGAGCAGAATACAGAATCACAGGGATTATCTGTATCGCTGTCGGGATCATAGCCGTATAAAGCGATTATTTCTTCACTGTTATGGCAGGGTTCATAACCGCCGAAGGTACAAAGCAGCTTTCCCCTGCCCCGTGTATATTGTATTATGTCACGGTTATAGTTACACATTTCGGATACAGGGCATCTGCCTGTTATAACGGTCATATCCCCCTCTGTTTCAGGAGTGTCAAAGCTTCCGCACATATGCTGTATATCAGCAATAGCGCGTCCCGTGTTTTCGGTCGGTATCTCCATTGTGAAATCGTACATCGGCTCAAGAAGTACCGATCTTGCAGTTCGCAGTCCCTGCCTTAACGCGCGGCAGGCAGCTTCACGGAAATCTCCGCCCACTGTATGCTTTGTATGATCCTTTCCCGAAACAAGTATTACTTCCATATCTGTTACAGGCGAGCCCGTCAGTACTCCTATATGATTTTTTTCATAGAGCATGGAAAGTATCAGACGCTGTCTGTTTTTGTCAAGTATGTCTTCACTGCAGTTGGTTTTGAATACAAGTCCGCTGTCACGGGGAGCAGGCTTGAGAATCAGATGTACTTCCGCATAGTGCCGAAGCGGCTCAAAATGTCCTACGCCCTCCACGGTATTTTCTATGGTTTCCTTATAAATGATACTTCCCTGACCGAAATCTACTTCAAAACCGAACCGCTCGGGTATCAGCTTTTTTAGTATTTCAAGCTGTATGTCACCCATAAGCCGCAGACCGATATTCCCGTTTTTTTCATCATAGCTTACTCTCAGCTGCGGATCTTCTTCTTCAAGCCGTCTGAGATTTTCAAGGGCAGTATGTATGTTTATATCCTCGGGAAGCTTCAGTGAATAAGTCAGAACAGGCTGAAGCATTGGTGTTAATGTATTATCGGTTTTGCCAAGTCCTTTTCCGCATGATGTAAACGTCAGCCCTGTTACAGCGCAAACAGTTCCCGCAGTAACCGTATCGGGACAAGTGAATTTTTCTCCAGAATACAGGAAAATACGGTTTATCTTTTCTCCGTTTTTATTTGCAGGATCGGAAATAAGATCTCTCACGCTGAGAGCGCCGCCTGTTATTTTCATGAATGTAAGACGGTTTTTATTTTTATCTTCGCTTATTTTAAAGACTCTCGCCGAAAATTCTTCTCCATACTCCGGCATTAAGGTGTAGCTTTCAAGACAATCAAGTAAATCTCCTATACCTTCAAGCTTTAGTGCCGATCCGAAAATACAGGGAAAAACATACCGTTTCTGTACAGCCTTGCAAATAGTGTTGTGAGTCACGGCAGCAGTGCTGTCGTATTCTTCCAGCATTTCCTCATCACAAACAGCAAGTTCTTCATAAAAGCTGTCCCTGTTGTTTGTGCAAAAGTCAATACAACCGTCGCCGAAACGGTCTTTAAGCTTTGCAAGCAGTATACTGCGGTCTGCGCCGTCAAGATCCATTTTATTTATAAAGATGAAGCACGGGATATTATAGCGTTTCAGAAGTTTCCAGAGAGTTACAGTGTGGCTTTGTATTCCGTCTGTACCGCTTATGACAAGTATTGCATAGTCAAGCACCTGAAGTGTTCTTTCGGTTTCCGCAGAAAAATCGGTATGTCCCGGAGTATCAAGCAGTGTAAATATTGTATCTTTGTACGGCATTATCGCCTGTTTTGAAAATATGGTTATACCTCTTTCACGCTCGATGGAATTTGTATCTAAAAAGGAGTCGCCGTGATCTACTCTGCCAAGCTTTTTCAGGTTACCCGAGCTATACATCATCGCTTCGGAAAGTGTTGTCTTTCCCGAATCAACATGAGCAAGTACTCCTATCGCAATTTTTTTCATAGTTTTTTCATCACTCATTGACAATTTAAGTTTATTACCGAGGCTGAAATATTATACCTCGTCCAATGCGTTTATTGAACGCAGCTTATCTATTATTTCTTTAACATCAGACGAGATAACTTCCCTTGGAGCGTCATATTTTTCGCACATAGCGTCAACGATTTTCTTCTCTGAAGTTTCCTCTTTAAGACAATTCACGATAAATGCGGCGGTCTTGTTGCTCTGAACAATGCCGCTGAACGATTTTGCTCCCGAGGACAAAAGAAACTGCGTATCGTCTATATTCATAGTCACAAAGTCATCTTTTGATCTCATAATGATCCTCCTTAACAAACAGGCACATCATCATCTGAATTTATTACTTTGTTATCAATAAAATACTTAAGCGCATCCAGAGTCTGCATATTATGAAGTTCCCTGCAATGCGAATCGGTTATGGGACAGCTTGCAAAGCCCGTACAATCAGGCAGAAAGGGACATTTTCTGCACTTCTCACGAATGCGGTCGGTTCTGCAAAACTCTCTGCGCGCTCCCTCGTCGGTCACTCCGTTCCACACGTCGCCGAATCGGGCGGCGCCTTGCAAGTGCTCACACGGGGACAGCGTGCCGTCGGGACATATAACCACTCCGCCGGCACGACTGTCGATAATATAGCGAATAGTCTGCTCTACAGTTTCGGGCGACATCGTGACCGGTTTGTAGTTTTCCTCATAGCAGTACACACAACGCGCGTTACATCTTAACGTAGGCAAAATAATATAGCCCTTCTCGCCGTCTTTTTTTGTATATATGCGCATCAATTCGGAAATCGATCTGTAGAGTACGCTCTCGTCCTTATCCTCAGGTACAAGAAAATAACTTGTGATAAGCTCGTCATATTCTTCTCCGGCGCGGCACTGTCCGGGCAGCTGCGCTTCGATCAGCTGCTTTGTCAGCGTATTGTATACGTATTGCCTGTCATTATGATCAAAAGCCAGCGCAAACTGTGACGGAACATACAGGATATCCTGCTCGGGTCTGCGCAGAGGAAGGAGCTTTTTAAGCAGCGGAATAGGCTTGTGTATTTCTATCATATACATCCTCATTTCAAAAAGTACATTTACGTAAAGATAAAGCCAGCGATCTGAAAGTTAAATCGGTCGCTGACTTTCGTTAGGCAGTCATTAATAATCAAATCCACAGCATAACCGGCGGTCATGCTGATTTCTTCTGCAACTGCTCAGTGATTGATCTTTTTATAGCTTTTAGCTGGGGATAAACGGCAGCTCATAAGGGCAAGAGAATTGCTGACCACAATCCGTAGGACATTCGCTTGTCAGGATAACATCTGATTTCTCAATATCAACTATATCCATCTTGGGCTTCTCATATTTCTCCATTGTATTTACTCCTTGATATTTTTCTCATTATAACCGAACCATATTTCCCGTTATATAAAGGTCAGACGGCGGTCTCACACACGCACCACCCATATTATCAATCAATATAATACCACTGAAATCAAAAAAAGTCAATACGAAATCCCGGCTCACCGGCGAGCCGCCGGTCCCTAAACGCGGGTATCGCTCCGCTTCGCATCCGCTCTGAACTCGCCGTTCAGGCTTTACTGCCCGCGTATCAGGCTTTTTG